>DASVGA010000062.1:0-13683 GCA_036379795.1 Actinomycetota bacterium
CTAGCCGCGGCCGCGCCGCAACCTCGGCCGCGCCGCGCCGGGTCTCGGTGAACCGGTCTTCGTTACCCCCCGGCGGGCGGCGGCAGTTCCTGCCACTCCACGTCATCGAGATCGTCGCCGCGGCGACGCTTCACGAACGCCATGACCGCGGCGACGATGGCGCCGATCGCGGCGAGCTTCATGAGCTTCTTCAAGAATCCGCCCTTCTTCTCCTCGACGGCTTCGACCGTCACGGTGGCTTCATCTGTCATGGGGGAGCCCTCCTTCCGGGAGTGGGCCTGGATGGACTTGAACCATCGACCTCTTCCTTATCAGGGAAGCGCTCTAACCGGGCTGAGCTACAGGCCCTCTCGGTGGTGCAGAGCCTACCGCGTCGCTGCCCGAGGCTCCGCTCCGGAGCCTACTCGCCCCTGCGGCTCAAGCTTCGGGCCATGGCTCGGGCAGCGTAGTCATCGCGCGAAACGGCTGTCAAACCTCAGGGGCGCGAGCCTGCTCACCCCTTGAGCTTGTCGGTGAGCGTGATCTCGACCCCGCCGACGATGTCCGCGATGAGGTTGTAGAGCAGGGCCACGAAGACGTTGATGAGCGACCAGACGATGGCGAAGACGAGGCCGCCGACGAAGCTCCATGCGAACAGCGTGCCGCCGTTGATCTCGAGCGGTTCGGCCCCGCCGGTGCTGGTGACGCCCGTGCCGAAGACCTCTCCGAGCACGCTCTCGAACGAATCGATCGCCCCCGCGGCAGACAGCACCCCGTAGACGATCGTCAGCGCGAACAGCACGATCAGCATCACGCAGAGGTAGAAGAGCAACGAGAACTTGAAGACCGAGAGCGGCCCCACCTTGCGCACCACGACGCGTGTTCGCCTCGGGGACTGCCGCCGCACCCTGGGAAGCCGCGATCCGTGATCGGGCCGGGGTGTCGGCGTCGGGACCGATCCCGCCTGCGGATCGTCGAGGGCCACGCCCACGACCGGGGGCGCGGCAGGGTCGTCCGGCGCCGTCGCGAGCTTGGTGGCCGCGGCTCGGGATGCACGACCCTGCTCGGGTCCTGCCTCGGAAGAACGCCTGGCGGTGGTCTCGTCGGTCGTGTTCATCAACCCCTCGTGGTGCTCGGAACCTGCTCGAAGCCATAAGGGTACGCCCTGGCCGTGCCCGGTACCCGGAACCGTCGTGGGTCTGTGACGATCATCCCGAGACTGGATGGTTCCGTCGTCGGTGGAGCAGATGCACCAGTGCACGGCACGGTTCCGCTCGCGGACCCGGATCTTCACACGCGGCGACGTACGCGTGCCGTACGACCCGTTCGCGATGACTACGTAGTACCCCGTCACCCCCCCTCAAGAGTCCGACGTCCCGCTGCCGATACCCAGCAGGTCTACGGAGCATGAGGGAGAGCGGGGGGTTCATGAAGGCACGTCGGTCACGTCGGCTCGCAGCGGTCACGCTGGTGGGGAGCCTCGTCGTTGGATCGGTGATCGCCGCCAATGCGGGATCGTCGGTCGAGGTGGCACTGCAGCACAAGCGGGATCTACGCGAGCGCATCGAACAGGTCCAGGAGACGCGCCGCGTGCGCCGGGTAGCTCTGCACCGACGCATCCGGTCGTCGCAGGCGATGATCGACCGCGCCTTCGGGGTGACGCAGGTCGGTGACGTCGAGCGGTACCGGCGCTTCCGCAAGCAGCAGCTCCAGCGCATCTCCGACCTGCGTCGGCAGGAGCGCGAGCTCGTTCGGTCGACCCGCGCGCGTGTCCGGGAGCTACGCGATCGGCGCAACCAGATCGCGTCGTGGATCGATTCCCTCCCGCTTCAGCGTTGCCCGGTGGCCGGCAGCGTCACGATCGCCGACAACTTCGGCATCTGGCACGACCACGGCAAGGACGGCGGGCACGCCCACCAGGGCAGCGACATGAGCGCTGCCACGGGCACGCCGATCGTGGCGCCTTTCGACGGCAACGCGGTCGCCGACCCCAGCGAGGAAGGCGGCTTCGGCGTCAAGGTCTTCGGCGACAGTGGCTACGTGTACAACGCGCACCTGTCCGCGTACGGGAAGCTCGGTGCGGTGAAGGTCGGCGATGTGATCGGCTACGTGGGCATGACCGGCAACGCGACCGGGCCGCACGACCACTTCGAGTGGCATCCGGGCGACGGCGCGGCCGTCGATCCGTACATGTACCTCGTCGCGGTCTGTTGATCAGGCGCTGGAGCCGAGGGCGCTAGACCTCGTCGTCCATCTGGGTGATCACCGGGGCGAGCGCCACCACGGTCGCCTCGTCCTCGACCCGCATCGTGCGCACGCCCTGGCTCGACCGGCCGACCCGGCGGATACTGCCCGCACCGACCCGCACGACCTGGCCGCTCGAGGAGATCACGAACATGTCGATGTCCTTGGTCCCCACGTAGGCGCCCGCGAGCAGGCCGGTCTTGCCGGTGAGCTGATGCCCGATCACGCCCTTACCACCCCGCCCCTTGAGCGGGTAGTCGGCGAGCTTAGATCGCTTGCCGTACCCCTGCTCGGTAACGCTGATGAGCTCCTCGCCGTCCGAGGCGAGGCCCACGGCGAGCACCCGATCGTCGTCGGCCAGACGCATGCCGATCACGCCCCCGGCATCTCTGCCCATCGATCGCACGAGCGACTCCTTGAAGCGGATCGCCTGGCCCCTGCGCGACACGAGGAACACTTCGTCGTCGCCGTCGGTCAGACGCACGTCGATGAGCTCGTCGTCGCCTCGCAGCTTCACCGCGATGAGACCGCTGCGCGATGAGTCGTACTCAGGCAGCTTCGTCTTCTTCACGATGCCGTGCCGGGTGGCGAACAGCAGGAACCGCCCCTCGGTGTACTCCTTGAGGTCGATCACAGCGCTGATCTTCTCGTCGCCGTCGAGCGCGACGCCCGGCAGGTTCGCCGCGTACATGCCGCGTGCGATACGCCCGGACTCGGGGATCTCGTGGGCCTTCACCCGGTACACCCGGCCCTTCGTGGTGAAGAAGAGCATCCAGTGGTGCGTGGTCGTCGTGAACACGTGCTTGACGACGTCTTCCTCTTTCAAGTTCTGGCCGCGCACACCCTTGCCGCCGCGGTTCTGCTTCTTGAACGCATCGACCGGGAGACGCTTGACGTAGCCGGCCCGGCTGACCGAGATGATCACGTCTTCTTCGGCGATCAGGTCCTCGACATCGAAGTCGCCTTCGTCGGCCCTCACGGTCGTGCGGCGACCGTCGCCGTGCTTGCGCTTGATCTCGAGCAGCTCGTCCTTGATCACATCGCGCAGCTTCACCGGGTCTTCCAGCAGCGACGTGAAGTAGGCGATGCGCTCGAGCAGGTCGGTGTGCTCCTTCTCGAGCTCCGTGCGCGCGAGCTTTGTGAGCCGGCGCAGCGGCATGTCGAGGATGTGGTTCGCTTGGATCTCGCTCAGCGCGAACGTGCTCATCAGTTTCTTGCGGGCGGCGTCGGCGTCGGCCGACGCGCGGATGATCTTGATCACCTCGTCGAGATGGTCCAGCGCGATCAGCAGGCCGAGCACGATGTGGTCGCGCTCCTCGGCCTTGCGCAGGTCGAACCGTGTGCGCCGCGTCACGACGTCGATCTGGTGATCGACGTAGTAGCCCACCATCTCCGCGAGGTTCAGCGTTCGAGGCACCCCGTCGACCAGGGCGAGCATGATGATGCCGAAGCTCTCCTGCAGCTGGGTGTGCTTGTAGAGCTGGTTCAGCACCACGTGCGGGTTCGCCCCCCGCTTCGTCTCGATCACGAGACGCATGCCGTCGCGGTTGGACTCGTCCTTCAGGTCGGCGATGTCCTTGATCTTCTGCAGCTTCACGAGCTCGGCGATCTTCTCGGCGAGCCGGGCCTTGTTCACCTGGTACGGGAGCTCGGTGACGACGATCTTGTTCTTGCCGTTCGCGCTCTCCTCGATCTCGGTCACCGCACGCACCCTCAGCGAGCCGCGCCCGGTCTCGTACGCGTCGCGGATGCCTTGGCGGCCCATGATCGTCGCCCCCGTGGGGAAGTCGGGAGCCTTGATGAACTTCATGAGCTCCGACGGTGTCGCTTCGGGGTTGGCGAGGTAGTGCACGACCCCGTCGATCACCTCGTTGAGGTTGTGCGGCGGGATGTTGGTCGCCATGCCGACCGCGATGCCCCCGGCTCCGTTGACGAGCAGGTTGGGGAAGCGCGAGGGCAGCACGGTCGGCTGCTGCTCGTACCCGTCGAAGTTGGGGTAGAAGTCGACCGTTTCCGATTCGATGTCGCGCAGCAGCTCCATCGCCATCGGCGCCAGCCGCGCTTCCGTGTATCGATATGCGGCAGCGGGATCGCCGTCGACGGAGCCGAAGTTGCCGTGGCCGTCGACGAGCGGGTACCGCAGCGACCAGTCCTGCGCCATGCGCACCAGGGCGTCGTACACCGACTGGTCGCCATGGGGGTGGTACTTCTTGAGCACGTCGCCGATCACCGCCGCGCACTTGCGGTGCGGGCGGTCGGGCCGGTAGCCCGCCTCGAGCATCGCCCAGAGGATGCGCTTGTGGACCGGCTTCAGGCCGTCACGCACGTCGGGCAGCGCGCGGCCGACGATGACGGACATCGCGTAGTCGAGGTAGGAGCGCTGGATCTCGTCTTCGAGTTGCACCCGTTCGACGTTGCCGGCGAACAGACCTTCCTGTGCCACGATGTGTGCTCAGCTCCCTAGACGTCGAGGTTCTGCACGTACTTGGCGTTGGTCTCGATGAAGTGCTTGCGCGAGGGCACGTCGTCGCCCATCAACACGCTGAACAACCGGTCGGCCGTGACCGCGTCTTCGAGCGTCACCTGAAGGAGCGTGCGGTGCTCCGGGTCCATCGTCGTGTGCCAGAGCTGGATCGCATCCATCTCGCCGAGGCCCTTGAACCGTTGTGGATCGCCGATCTTCTTGCCGTTGGCGTTCTTGCGGAACTCGTCCCAGCCGCGCTCGGTGTAGAAGTACAGCTCCTCTTTCCCTTGCTTCAACAGGTACAGCGGGGGCTGGGCGAGGTAGACGTACCCGGCCTCGATCAGCTGCCGCATGTATCGGAAGAAGTACGTGAGCAGCAGGGTTCGGATGTGCGCACCGTCGACGTCGGCGTCGGCCATGAGCACGATGCGGTGATAGCGGGCCTTCTCGATATCGAACTCGTCCTCGATGCCCGTGCCGATGGCGGTGATGAGCGCCTGGATCTCGTTGTTCTCGAGGATCTTGTGCAGACGCGCCTTCTCGACGTTCAGGATCTTGCCGCGGATCGGCAGGATCGCTTGCGTGGCGCGGTCACGTGCGCTCTTGGCGGAACCGCCGGCCGAGTCGCCCTCGACGATGTACAGCTCGCACGAGGCGGGATCGGTGAGCTGGCAGTCCGCGAGCTTCCCGGGCAGGGAGCCGCTCTCGAGGAACGACTTGCGCCTCGTGAGGTCACGGGCCTGGCGGGCGGCCAGTCGCGCCTTCGCCGAGCTCGAGGCCTTCGTGACGATGCGCTTGGCCTCACCCGGGTGCTCCTCGAGCCACGTGGCGAAGTCGGCGTTCACGGTGGTCTCGACGAGGGAGCGCATGGAGGCATTGCCGAGCTTCGTCTTGGTCTGGCCTTCGAACTGCGGATCTCGGAGCTTCACGGACAGGATCGCGATCAGGCCTTCGCGCACGTCCTCGCCGATCAGGTTGTCTTCCTTCTCCTTGAGCAGGCCCTTCGCGCGGGCGTAGCGGTTCAGCACGTTGGTGAGGGCCTTCTTGAGACCCTCCTCGTGCATGCCGCCCTCGTGCGTGTTGATCGTGTTCGCGAACGAGTAGAGCGATTCGGTGTACCCGGTGCTCCACTGCATCGCGAGCTCGACCTCGCCCTCGTCGGTCGCGCCCGTCTCGATGGCGATGATCCTGTTGACGGTGTCCTTGCCCTGGGCGAGGTAGCGCACGAAGTCGGCCAGCCCCCCATTGGCCTTGAAGGACTCCTCGGCCCGGGGCGTCTCGCGTTCGTCGAGCAGCCTGATCTCGACCCCCTTGTTGAGGAACGCGAGCTCGCGAAGGCGCTCGGCGAGGGTCTCTCGCTTGAACTCGAGCGTCTCGGTGAAGATCTCGGGGTCGGGCCAGAACCGCACCCTCGTGCCGGTCTTCGTGGTGGGCTTGCCCTTCTTCAGCGGCGCCAGGCGCCTGCCACGCTCGTAGGACTGCGACCACGAGTACCCGTCGCGCATGACCTCGACGTCGAGCTTCTCGCTGAGGGCGTTGACCACGCTCACGCCCACCCCGTGCAAGCCGCCGGAGATCGCGTACCCAGCCCCCCCGAACTTGCCGCCGGCGTGCAGCACGGTGAGCACGACCTCGACGGCGGGACGGCGGTCCTTGGCGCGAGGTCTGGGCTTGACCGGGATGCCGCGGCCGTTGTCCACGACGCTGACCGAGCCATCATCGTGGATCGTGACCACGATCTTGTCGGCGTGCCCGGCCATGGCCTCGTCGATCGCGTTGTCGACGACCTCGTAGACCAGGTGGTGCAGGCCGCGTGCGCTGGTCGTGCCGATGTACATGCCGGGACGCTTGCGAACGGGCTCGAGCCCTTCGAGCACCTGGATGTCGCCGGCGTCGTAGCTCGTGGTCTTCTTGGCTCTGGTTGCCAACGGGCCTCCGATCGATGGTGCTCGAGCCTCATACCGGGCAGGCGTGGAACCGCGCACGGCACGTGGGGAGCGTGCGCGGGGAAGGGCGCACGGACGCCTGTCATCTTACCGCAGCCGACCGACCCTCGACCCCGGTTCGGGTGGCGAAAACCGCTATCTACCTGGCATTTCGCACCACGACCCGGACACGAGCGACGCTGCCACCACCCAGGGCCTCGTCGGCCTTGCGCCTGATCTCCTCGTGCAGGAAGCTCGCCTGAGCACCCCACGGCCCGGTCGAGACCTCGACCGTCAGCACGCCGTCATCCAGGCCCGCGGGTGAGGTCTCGGCTGCCAGCCGGGGGCCGACGATCTCGGGCCAGCGCGACGCGAGCTGGGCGACCGGCATACCCCGGCTGAACACCTGCTCCCGCAGGAGGCCGTCGACGATCTCGCCGAGCGAGACGGAGTCGCTCGAGCGCGGGCGCTGGCGGCCACCGAAGCCCTTGGCGTCCGGCATCAGGGCGCACCCCTCACGGAGACCGAACCGCCCCGCACCTGCCAGACGGCCGTCGCCGACGACGGCACGTCCGACTCGTCGGCGACCGACACGAAGACCTGTCCTCCTCGCCCCGTGAGGCGTTCGAGCAACCGGTCGCGCCGGGCCGGATCGAGCGCGCTGAACGGATCGTCGACGAGCAGCACCGGTGCCTCCCGGAGCTCCTCGGCGACGGCCGACGCCAGCCCGACCCGCAGGCAGAGCGCCGTCGCCCACGTCTCGCCGTGGGATCCGGCCGAGCGGGCGCCGAGGGTTCGCACGTCGAGAGCGAGATCGTCGCGGTGGGGACCGACCAGGGAGGTGCGGCGGGCGAGCTCGTCGCGACGCCGCTCCTCGAGGCGTGCGCGGAACGTCCCTTCGAGATCGCTCTCGCTCCAGACGTTGGGCTGGTAGCGCACGCGCAGCTCGTAGCCGGCCAGGTGGGCGAACTCCTCGATCGCCGGGGGTGCAAGCCGTTCGACCGCCTCCCGGCGCGCGGACACGACCGCGGCCCCGGCGGCGACGAGCTCTTCGTCCCACGCCTCGATGCCCGCGGGCAGGCCGGGCCGATCCCACTCCTTCAGCAGGCGGTTGCGCTGCCTGAGCGCCCGGTCGTAGGCGGAGAAGATCCCTTCCTTCAGCGGCCACAGGACCGTGACGGCCTCGTCGAGGAACGCGCGGCGCTTCGACGGGTCTCCGATCACGATCGGCAGATCGAACGGGCCGAACAGCACGGCCCGCACTTGGCGGCGCAGGTCGCGCTTGCGGCGAACCGGCGACCGGTTGACCTTCACGCGGCTCGCTCCCTTGACGGGGATCTCCACCTCGACGAGCACCTTGCCCTCGCGCGTCTCGAACTCACCTCGCGCGTACGCGGCGTCGTGCCCTTCCTGCACGAGCGCTGAGCTCGCCGAGGCGCGTGGAGATCCGGTCGCGTACAGCACGTACATGCCCTCCAGCAGGTTCGTCTTGCCTTCCCCGTTGGCGCCGACCACGACCGTGAGCCCCTCGGAGAGCCCTTCGAGGCGGGTGAGCTCGTGGTTACGGAACCGCTGCAGCTCGACCCAGGCCAGTCGCATCGACGAGCGCTCGCCTGCCGGCGAGGGTCAGGACACCGCGGCCGGCAACCGTACCGGCATGACGAGGTAGGTGAACTCGTCACCGTCGCCCCGCACGACGCCCGGCTTCAGCCCGTCGCGCACGTCGAGGCGCACGCTCTCCCCCGTCGCCGCGCGCAGGCCGTCGGCCAGGTACTGCGGATTGAACGCCACCGTGAGGTCGTCGCCCTCGTACCGCGCCTCGACCGTCTCGACCGCCTGGCCCAGGTCGGGGCTCGACGACGAGAGCTTCACGCCGAGCGCGTTCAGCTCCATGCGCACCGGCGTCGTGTCTCGGGCGAGCAGCCCGACGCGACTCACCGCGTCGAGGAGCGCCTGGCGCGAGATCGTGAGCCGACTCTCGTGTTGGTCTGGCAGCAGTTGGCGGTAGTTGGGGAACTCACCTTCGATCAACCGCGACGTGAGCGTGAGCTCTCCGA
Organism: Actinomycetota bacterium; assembly: GCA_036379795.1. Classification (GTDB taxonomy): domain Bacteria; phylum Actinomycetota; class UBA4738; order UBA4738; family HRBIN12; genus JAOUEA01. Next base: position 8,670 of record DASVGA010000062.1, read on the forward strand.
TGCGGAATGCCACCTGTGAGTCGTCGAGGAACACCTCGATCGAGGAAGAGCTCTTCCCGTCGGCCGAGGCTGCCCGGCCCGCTTCGCTCAGTGCGCGCTCCGGCACGATCGCCTTGCCCTCGCCGTCAGCGGTCGCGACGAGATCGCGCACGGCCAGCCGGTAGGAGTCGGTCGCGACCATCACGACCCCTTCGCGACTCACCTCGATCAGCACGCCGGTCAACACCGGCCGGGCCTCGTCACGGGACGCGCCCCGTGCGACCTGGTGGATCGCCTCGGCGAACGCCCCGGCGTCGGCGGTGATCTGGGTGCCGCTCGGGTCCTGCAAGCCGGGGAAGTCCTCGGCCGGCAGCAGCCGCAGCGTGCCCTCGTAGGCCGCGCACCTGATATGCGCCTGGGACTGGTCTGTCTCGATGTCGACCGGGGCGTCGGACAGCGACTTCACGGTGTCGCCCAAGAGCCTCGCCGGCACCAGCGCCGTGCCCGGGTCGCTCACCTGGGCATCGGTCGCGAAGCGAGCGCTCACCTCGAGGTCGGTGGTGGTGAGCGTCAGGCGGCCGTCGGCGGCCTCGATCAACACGCCGGTGAGCGCGGGGATGCCCGGTCTCGACGAGACCCCGCGCTGCACGGTCTGGAGCGCCTCGGACAGCGCGTCACGGTCGCATCGGAACTTCATCTCAGGTCCCACCCCCTGCATCTGCTGTTCTTTGGATAGGGATAGATCGGTGGTAGTAGGCGCTGTGGAAATCTGGAACAACCCCCCATCTGCGCAGCGTATCGGCGCCGTGGGACATGTGGGAAACGGGTGGGGAAAACATGTCGCTCCTGACGAGACGTCGCCGGGCGGCCCGCGGGCCCACATCGCGACCCGGGGTTTTCCACATGTAACGCAGCGCGGCCGATCCGCTGGTGCTCATGCGGCACGCACCCTGCCCCGGATGATCCGGGTGAGGTCCTGCACCTGGCGAAACGTCGCATCGCGTGCGCGCATCTCGTCTTCGATCTTGTGGATGGCGTGGAGCACCGTGGTGTGATCGCGACCGCCGAAGATCTCGCCGATCTTGAGCAGGGACAAGCCGGTGCATTCACGGGTGAGGTACATCGCGATGTGCCGAGCCTGCGTCAGCGGACGCGACCGCGATTTCGATATGAGGTCGGCCGGGCTCAGCGAGAAGTACTTGGAGGTCTCGTCCAGGATCAGCGGTGCGGGGATCTCGTTCTGTGTCTGGGGGATCAGATCCTCGAGGGCGCGCTCACCGAGCGCGGTATCGATCGGCTGACCGGTGAGCTCGCTCCACGCCACGACGCGCACGAGCGCGCCCTCGAGCTCGCGCACCGACTGGTCGAACTTGGAGGCGACGAACTCGATCACGTCGGGGGGGACGGTGATGTGCTCGCGCTCAGCCTTCAGCTGCAGGATCGCGATGCGGGTCTCGAGATCGGGAGGCTGCACGTCGACGCAGAGCCCCCACCGGAAGCGGTTGACCAGGCGCTCCTCGAGACCCGACAGCTCGTGGGGGGGACGGTCGGAGGCGATCACGATCTGCTTGCCCGCTGCGTGAAGGTGGTTGAACGTGTGGAAGAACTCCGTCTGGGTCTCCTCGCGCTTGGCGAGGAACTGGATGTCGTCGACGAGCAGCACGTCGACCTCGCGGTAGCGCTGGCGAAAGGCGTCGCCGCCCTGACGCTCTCGCACCGCCTTGATGAACTCGGTCACGAACTGCTCCGACGTGACGTACTTCACCCGCAGCGACGGTGCGAGCCGGTACATGTGATGGCCGACGGCGATCAGCAGGTGGGTCTTGCCGAGGCCCACTCCTCCGTAGATGAACAACGGGTTGTATGCGGTCGAGGGCGGGGCCTCCGCGACGGCCATCGACGCGGCGTGGGCGAAGCGGTTGCTCGGGCCCGGCACGAAGGCGTCGAACGTGTAGCTCGGGAAGGGAAGGCCCGGGGCGCCGAGCTGGGGCGAAGCCGACGATGGAGCCGGTCGTCCTTCGGACCGCGGAGCGGCGCCGTCCTCGCGACCGTCGGCCGGTTCGCTGGAAGCGCGATCGGCGCCGGAGCCGGCGGACCCCTCGTGCACGGGATGATCACGCAGCGCCTCGTCGACCGAAAGGTCGACCTTCAGGGGTCGGCCCGCGGCTTCCTGCGAGGCCCGTTCGATGAGCGCGAGATGTTGGTGCTGCAGGCGCTCGCGCACGAGTGCGCTCGGAACGGCGAGCGAGAGGGAGTTCTCGTCCAGGCGCACGGCGCGAACCTCCGAGAACCACATCACGACGGTGGTCTCGGGCAGTTCCTCTCGTGCCCGCCCCAACACGTGAGCCCACGCGTCGCGGGCGGCGTGTTCAGGGGACGCTACCGCCATCTCGAATCCACAGCACCTTTCCACACCGGTGGAAAACGAAGAACGTTCGTCGTGACGCCGAGCCGATGAGAGCCCGGTTCGCCGGGGGGAAGGCGGGCCGCACGTTAGCACACGGCCCCCGGTCGCCGGTGCCCGCCGAGCGGGTCTTGACACTCTTTCTCGTGTTACGACGCCTGGGCTGCGACGATGCACAGGCAGGTCCGTATACTCGTCGCGCGCTCATCGAGCGCACCCCGTTTCCGTTCACCCCACCAGGGTCACGACGTGAAGGACGTTCGCGATGGCCAAAGGCAAGCGTACCTACCAGCCGAACGTGCGTCGTCGCGCACGCCGGCACGGCTTCCGTCTGCGCATGCGTACGCGTGCGGGACGCTCGATCATCGCTGCGCGCCGTCGTAAGGGACGCGCCCGGCTCACCGCCTGAGCTGGCGCCTCGTGCGCGCTCGCGACGTGCGCCGTGTCTTCGCTACCGCCGAGCCTTCCCGCGGAACACGGGTGGTACTGTTCCTGACGCCCGGCTCCGGACTCTGGACGGCCGTTGCCGCGAGAAGGGTCGGGGGGGCCGTTGAACGGAACCGAGCGAAGCGCGTGCTGCGCGAAGCCTGGAGACAGGTCTCGCCGCAGCTCACGGGCGATATCGACGCCGTCCTGGTGGCTCGCGAGGCGATCCGGGGCGCCACGACGCGGGATCTGGTGAACGAGATGAGCGAACTGCTGGCTGGGCGGGTAGGGCGATGAACGTGCGCGCCGCGGCATGGCGGGCAGGTGCACCTGCGCGCGCGGCCGTCATCCTGGCGATCCGCGCCTATCGATTGGTGCTCTCGGGCTGGCTCGGGGGTTCATGCCGATTCTTCCCCACGTGCTCTCACTACGCGGAGCAGGCGGTTCGAGAGCACGGGGCGGTCAAGGGCACGGTGTTCGCGATCTGGCGCGTCGCGCGCTGCAACCCGTATTCGGCTGGAGGCGTGGAGTTCCCGCCCCCCGCTCGCCCTCATCGGGAGTATGACGAGGTCATACTGGCGACGGAGGCCCACTCGTAGGCATGTTGGCCGAGATCCCCGTCATCTCGCCCCTCTTCCAAGGGTTGCTCGACGCGATCGGTTGGGTGTTGGCCTGGCTGTATGACGTCATCCCAAGCTACGGGATCGCGATCATCATCCTCACGCTCGTCCTTCGGTTCCTGCTGTTCCCGCTCGGCATGAAGCAGATCAAGTCCATGCAGTCGATGCAGGCGCTCCAGCCGAAGATCAAGGAGATCCAGAAGAAGTACAAGAACAACAAGCCGAAGGCGCAGGAAGAGACGATGCGCCTCTACAAGGAGGCAGGGGTCAACCCCCTGGGTGGGTGCCTGCCCGTGCTCGCCCAGTTCCCGTTGTTGATCGCCATGTACGCGGTGATCAAGCCACCCATCTATGAGCGCGTCGACGCTCGTGGGCAGGCCGTCGAAGCCGCCGACGGCGGATTCGCAGCATACCACATCAAGGACAACCATCTCCCAACAGACAGTGCATTGTTCGAGGCTGTCGTGACCCATGACGGCACCAACTTCCTCGGGTTGAACCTTCAGTGCTCGGCGGATCAAGCCGGCAACGTCGACAAGAGCACGATCCGAGACGCCCCCACGAAGGTGAAGGTCGAGGAAGGCGTCCCGCTGTGGGGAGAGGACGGGGAACCCCTCGACTCGTTCCTGTCGCGGCCCACGATCCCCTGTGGCGACGACGGGCTCACGTCGAAGATCGGGTACGTGCTGCTTCTGGGCCTCATGATCGGCACGGCCTTCTTCCAGACCCTTCAGACCCAGCGCGCGAGCCCCCAGGGAGCTGCTTCGTCCCAGCAGCAGATGATCCTGCGGTTCATGCCATTGTTCTTCGGGTTCATCGGATTCACGTTCCCATCCGGCTTGGTCCTCTACTGGACCGTGTCCAACCTGTTCATGATCGGCCAGCAGACACTGCTGCTTCGGGCCGGCCACATCGGGCCGGACGCACTCGAGAAGCGCATGGCGGAACAGAAGGCCAAGATCGCAGAGCAGGCGGGCAAGCCCGCGAAGAAGGGATTCATGGCATCGATGATGGAGCGCGCGGAGCAGGAGCGGACGATGAAGGAGCGGGACCAGAAGCCGGGCTCGCGTACCCCTCCCGGCAAGTCTTCATCGAAGGGCTCGCGCCCCCGGCAACGCAAGCCGAAGCGTCCGGGATCGGGTGGCAAGCATGGGTGAGCGTGACCGAATAGGCGACCCGACCCCCGACGAGCTGGAAGAGCAGGCAGACGCAGCAGCCGATTTCGTCGACGACCTCCTGGCTCGCATGAACGTCGATGCGATCGCTGAGCCGAACGCCCACGAGGGGCACATGTACGTCGATATCCTCGATGGCCCTGACGACGACATGGCGCTCCTCATCGGGCGAGATGGACAGACCCTCGACGCGATCCAGGAGCTGACGAGGATGGTGGTGGGTCGCCGCCTCGATCAGCGGATCCGCGTCATCGTGGACGTAGGCGATTACCGCAAGCAGCGCGAGGGCAGGCTCGCGGATCAAGCGCGAGAGCTGGCGGAGCGGGTCCTTCAGACCGGGCAGGAAGAGGAGTTGGAACCGATGAACTCCTATGAGCGGAAGCTGGTACACGACGCGGCGGCGGAAGTCG
>DASVGA010000063.1:0-2030 GCA_036379795.1 Actinomycetota bacterium
TGCCGCCGCCCGGCCGACCACGTCGGCGGCGTGCGCGGCGGAGTCCGGCAGGGTGGACATGCCGGACAGGTCGGCATCGGCATCCGCCCCATCGTCGAGGAAGGGGATGAGCCAGTCGTCGACCTCGTCGAGGGGCGCGGACGACAGGCTGTAATAGCGGTGCTGACCCTCTTCTCGGACCGAGACGAGGCTTGCGTCGCGCAGGACCTTGAGGTGCTTCGAGACGGTCGGCTGGCTCACACCGAGGTGCTGGACGATCTGCGACACGCTCGTCCCGCGCTCGCCGGCGGACGAACGATCGAGCAGGAGCTGCAGGATGTCGCGGCGGGTGCCGTCCGCGATCACGTCGAAGATGTCCGCCATGTGCATAGGTTAGCCGCGCGCCCGCCGGAGTACCATGATGGACGTTCCGGCACAGGGCCGCAGCAGGGAGGACGTGCATGTCGGACGGCAGGCGCGTCGGCGGTGCTCGTGGCCGGCGGAGCACGTCGTCGTCCGGCGAGGACCGATCGCCGTTCGTGATGCGCAGTGCGCCGCGCCGCGCGTTCGACTACGTCCGGTCCCGCACCACCTCTTCGCCGGCACGGTTCGCGGTCGTGGTGTTCGTGGCGCTGATCCTCGTCTTCACGGCACTGCTCTCGCTCCCGGCGGCGACGACGGCCGAGGGGCGTCTGCCGTTCGCGGATGCGCTCTTCACGGCCGTCTCGACGATCTGCGTCACCGGACTGAGCACGGTGGACATCGCCACCACGTTCTCGCCGTTCGGCAAGGCCGTGATCTTCATCGGGGTCAACATCGGCGGCATGGGCGTGCTGACGCTGGCCTCGATCCTGGGCCTGGTGATCTCCAAGCGCCTCGGCCTCCGTGCGAAGCTCATCGCGGCCAGCGACACGAACCCGCTCCGATCGCACGGCGGCCCGGTCAACGAGGGGCAGACGGTCCGCCTCGGTGAGGTCGGCGTGCTGCTGCGCACGGTCGCCCTTTCGACCCTGGTGATCGAGGGCGTGATCGCCGTGCTGCTCTACCCGGCACTCGTCTTCGCCGGGATCGGCCCGCTCGAAGCCCTGTGGGAGGCGCCCTTCTACGCGGCCATGGCGTTCACGAACACCGGCTTCACCCCGAACGTGGGCGGGCTCGAGCCGTTCGCCGACGACTACATCCTGCTGACGATCCTCATGGTCGGCGTCTTCCTCGGGTCGATCGGCTTCCCCGTCATCTACACGCTGTGGAAGCACTACTGGCACGTGCGCCGCTGGACCCTGCACGCCAAGCTCACCCTGATCACCACCGTCGCGCTGTTCTTCGCGGGCGCCGCAGCGTTCCTCGCGCTCGAGTACAACAACCCGCAGACCTTCGGGTCCATGGATGCCTGGGACACCACTTTCCAGGCGTTCTTCCTGTCGGCCATGACCCGGTCAGGGGGCTTCGCGGTCGTCGACATCGGCGAGCTGTACGGGTCGTCGCTCGTCGTGGGATCCATGCTCATGTTCGTCGGAGGCGGTTCGGCATCGACGGCCGGCGGCATCAAGGTGACGACGCTCGCGGTGCTCGCCCTCGCGGTCATCTCCGAGGCGAAGGGTCGTCAGTCCGTCGAGTCGTTCGGCCGCCGCATCCCGAGCGACGTCCAGAGGGTCGCCCTCTCGGTCGTCGCGTGGGGCGCCACGATCTGCGCGCTGTCGACGATCGTGATCGCCCAGCTCAGCAAGGCCGATGTCGCGGACGTGCTGTTCGACGTCATCTCCGCGTTCGGCACGGTCGGCCTCTCGACCGGCCTCACCGCCGAGCTCGCCGACCCCGCGGTCTACGTCATGGCGGCGACGATCTTCATGGGCCGCATTGGTACAGTGACACTCGCCGCGGCCGTGGCTGCGACATCTCGTTCGCAGCTCTACGCGCTGCCCGTGGAAAGGCCGATCGTTGGTTGAGCGCATCAGGGGCGATGCCCCTGTCCTGGTGATCGGACTCGGGCGGTTCGGCGCGGCCTGCGCGGGCGAACTCGATCGGCTCGAACGCGAGGTGCTCGCGATCGA
>DASVGA010000064.1:0-4169 GCA_036379795.1 Actinomycetota bacterium
CGCCGCGCGCACGTTCCAGGCCTTCGCCTACACGGTGGTGTTGGTCTTCGTGGTGATCTTCGTCGCCAGCGCGATCGAGGCGGGCTACGGCGTGTTCCGCGTGGCGGCGCCGGGCACGACCGCGGTGTTCGAGGTCGGCGAGACCGCCGAACGCGAGCAGGGTATCGCCGACGTCGTCTCGGGGCTCGCACTCGCCGGGGCGTCGTGGTGGCTCGTGCAGACGCACTGGAAGCTCGCCGGCATCTGGCGCGGCGACACCGACGACACGCCGTCGGTGCCCCAACCACCCGCCGTGTAACGCCGCTCGAACGTGACGTAGTTCACCGACACGGCGAGTTCGATACCTGAACCTGCGCCTTGCGACGAACGGCCGGGCGAGGATATGCTGACATATCATGCGACGTACGACGGTGATGCTGTCCGAAGAGGTCGACGACCTGCTTCGTCACGAGGCCGAGCGCCTCGGCGTCACCGTCTCTCAGCTCACCCGGGAAGCGATCGAGACCCATCTCGGCATCCGGCCTCGCCGGAAGTTCCTCTCCGCGGGAGCTGGCTCGAGCGGCGACCCCGACCTCACCTCGAAGATCGACGAGATCCTGGCAGAGGGGTTCGGGCGATAGCGCTGCTCGTCGACGCCGGTCCCCTGCTGGCGCTCATGGACGCAGGCGAACGCCGTCATGCGACCTGCCGAGAGCTGCTCGAGACCTGGCCGGGGACCCTCTTCGTGCCGCAGACGGTGGTCGCGGAGATCGCCTACCTCGCGGCCGAGAGGCTCGGCACCCACGCCGAGGTGAGGTTCCTGAACGACCTGACGAACGGAACGCTGATCGACACCGACGTCGTGCCGAGCGATTGGGGGCGCATCGCCGAGTTGGTGTGGACCTACCGCGACATGCCCCTCGGAACGACCGACGCGTCGATCGTCGCGATCGCCGAGCGCATGGGCGTCACGCAGATCGCCACGCTCGACCACCGGCACTTCTCCGCCGTGCAGCCGGGCCACTGCGAAGCGTTCGAGCTGCTCCCTGACCTCGGCTGACGCCGGACCCCACACTCAGACGACGTAGATGCAGCCGTTCCACAGGGCGTCGATGCGCCTTCGGAACCTGCCCCGAAGCTGCAGGTGCAGCTCGTCGGGCAGGCGCATCTTCCTGGGCACGAACAGCAGGAAGCCGCGCACCTGGATGCGACGCCAGTCCAACGCGTCGGGCGGAGGTTCGGTCGTCGTCACGAGCATGGTCAGCCCGCCCGGGAACCCGACGAACCGGCGAGCGCGAAGGAACAGCATGCCTCCACGCTCCTTGACGAACGCGCACGCCTCGGGGGTGGCGTCGATCCACAGGCCCATATCTTCGACACGCACTTGAGCCCGGAAACGCCGACCGGGCCATCCGACACCGAACCTCCACGTCCTCGACGCCCCGAACGGCGTTCAGGACGATCCGCGGAGCGCGTCGCGGATCTCGGTGAGCAGTTGGATCTCGGTCGGCTGCTCTTCCTCGGGTGGCTTCTTGAACCGGTTGGCGACCTTCACGATCCAGAACAGCACCCAGGCGACGAGTACGAAGTTCACGACCGCGCTGAGGAAGCGTCCCACCAAGATGTCGGTCGCATCCGCGCCGCTTCCGATGGTCCACACGATGGAGTCGAAGCTCGGTTGGCCGACCACCGCCGCGATCAGGTTGAGCACCACGCCCTCGACGAACGCGCTCACCACCGCGCTGAACGCGAGGGCGAGGATCAACCCGACGGCGATGTCGATGAGGTTCCCCTTCATCGCGAATTCCTTGAATTCCTTGAGCATCGAGCCTCCCTCGTCTACAGCCGTCGCTGGGAGCGTCCGGCGATCTGCGCGGTGAACGTACGCGGCAGGAAACGTGACCCGAACGCGAACAGCTTGCTCGTCGCGCCGGTGATGACGTACGGCTTGCCCGCCTTCATCGCGGCGAATCCCGCTTCGGCGACCTCGCGGGCGCCTGGGAGCTTCCTGCCGCGGATCAGCGCGGAGTCGTGCATCGCCGCCCGCTCCTGGAACCCGGTCGCGGTCGGACCGGGACACAGACACGTCACCGTGACCGCGGAGCCCCTGAGCTCCTCGGCCATCGCGAGCGAGAGCGAGAGCACGTACGCCTTGGTCGCCGCGTAGGCCGCGGTCATCGGAGCCGCGCTGAACGAACCGACCGAACCCAGGTTGATGACGCGACCGCGGCCGCGCTCGACCATGCCCGGCAGGATCAGGCGGCTGAGCTCCGTGAGCGCGACGACGTTCACGGCCAGCATGTCGGACTGCGCCGAGGGATCGTCGCGCCAAAACTCGCCGTAGGTCGAGAACCCGGCGTTGTTCACGAGCACGTCGACGATGACGTTGCGTTCGAGCAGCCGGGCGACGAGGTCGGCGCTCGCACCCGACTCCGACAGGTCGATCGCGATCACGTCGACATCGACGTCATAGCGCCCTCGAACCTCGTTCGCGACCGCCTGCATCGCGTCGCCGCTGCGAGCCGCCATGACGACGTCGTACCCGTCGGCGGCGAACAGCCGCGTGAACTCCACGCCGAAACCGCTCGAGGCGCCGGTGATCAGCGCGGTCGGTCGTTCGCTCAGCTCGATCCCTCCTCGGAGAAGACGCGCTCCATCGCCCGGCGGGCACGACGGGTGACGCGCAGGTAGTCGTCGATGAAGCTCTGGCGAGGGTACTCCTCGTAGCCGAGCCGCCTCGCGAGCGCGGTCTGCTCGGCATGGCTCGCCGGCACCGCCTCGGCGTGCACGCGCCGGTCCATCTCGAGGGCGTTCTTCACGTCGGTGCAGAACACGAAGGCCTCACCCAGGTCCCGGGCCACCGAGCCAGGCAGGAGCTTGGCCGCTGCGAGCCGGTCGATCGCCTCGAGCGTGCGGCGCGATCTGATCTCGGGGTTCGCGCCGCCGTGGCGCATGAGCGAGAGCTCCACGGCGAACTGCACGTCGGCGAGCGAGCCGACGCCGAGCTTGAAGTGGAACCTCGCCGCCTCGGGCGGCTTCACGCGTTCACGCTCGATGCGCTCGCGCATGCGCCGCATCTCGGCGACCCGGTCGATCGTGACGCCGTGCGGCGGGAAGGCCGCATCCGCCGCGTTGAGCTCGAACCGACGGCCGAGGCCGGCGTCGCCGGCGACCGCCCGCGCCCGCAGGAGCGCCTGGAACTCCCACGGCTCGGCGTAGCGCTGCCAGTACTCGAGGTAGCCGGCGATCGACCGCGCCAATGGTCCGTTGCGGCCCTCGGGGCGCAGGTCGGCGTCTGGCGTGAAGCCCGCGTCGCGGATGTGTCGGAGCACCTGCTCGGCGAGCTTCGCTGCGTCGCGCTGGGTCGCCGAGCCCTCCCCCTCGTAGACGAACATGAGGTCGAGGTCGCTCGCGACGTTGAGCTCTCGTGCGCCGAGCTTGCCCATGCCGATCACGGCGAAGGGAACCGCGACGGACACGTCGTTCGTCGCTGCCTCGAGGGCCTCACGCACGACGCGCACGGCCACAGCCGACAGCGCCTCGCCGGTCGCTCGAGGCGTGAGCTCGCGACCCGCCGTGCGGGCCACCGCGTCGACCAGCTCGCCGGCGGCGTCGGTCTCGCCGCCGAGCAGGGTGTCGCTCAGGCCCAAGATGCGCGTGGGGTCGGCCACCAGCAGATCGACCGAGAACGAGCTCGCCGCCGCGACGTGGGCGAGACGCCGGGCGGCGATGGGATCGTTCGCGAGCAGATCGGCCACCGCGCGATCGCCTCCGCCGGGAAGGGCGCCCACCGCGTCGGCGATGCGCTCCAGCCGCAGCAGCGCAGCGTCGGGGGCGGGCGAGAGCGCCAGCGCGGGCGCCACGACCGGGAACAGGTTCGCGAGCACCTTGCCGATGCGCCGCGACGGGTCCACGAGGCGGCTCAGCACGTCGTAGGAGCGAGCGGGCTCCGCGAAGCTCAAGCCGCGCAACAGCTCCTCGGTGGCCTCCCGGTCCGTGCCGTGCGACGGATGCAGCTGCGGTCCGGCGAACGACTCCAGCAGCGGCCGATAGAAAAGCTGTTCGTGGATCGAACGGACGAGCCCGGTCGTTCGCTCGTACTCCTCGGCGAGCGCGTCGGCGTCGGCGAGGCCGAGCGAGCGCGCCAGGGTCGTGCGGGCCCGCCGCGAGGGCGGCAGGTCGTGCGTCTG
>DASVGA010000065.1:0-2422 GCA_036379795.1 Actinomycetota bacterium
CCGACCGTGGGGCGAACGCGCTGCTCGACTTCGACGCGATCCCCGACGAGCTCATCCGCGCACACTTGCACCTGACGGGGCACTCCATGGCGGCCTCCGACGGCTCGGCCTTCGCGCGGTTCGTGCGCCGTGCGAAGGACGCCGGTGCGAGCGTGTCGGTCAGCCCGGGCTCGGTCGCCTACATCGACGCGCTCGGCCCCGAGCGGTTCGCCCAGGTGATCGCCGGGGCCGACGTGCTGTTCGCGAGCCGGGCCGAGGCGACGGCCCTCGCGGGCACATCCGACCCCGAGGCGATCGCCGCCCGCATCGACGCGCCGACGCTCGTGATGACGAACGGCGCCGAGGGCGTGATCGTCGACCGGATGCGGGTTCCGGCGGTGCCGGCATCCGTCGTCGTCGACCCCACCGGCGCGGGCGATGCGTTCTGCGCGGGCTTCCTCGCGCGCTGGGTGAGGGATGCGGATGCCGTCGCCGCCGCCCGCGCGGGCACGCAGGTCGCGGCACGCGCGGTCGCAGTCGTCGGCGGGCGGCCCACCTGACCTACGCGGTGGACTTCACCGACGAGAGCACCTTGGTCAGCGTGTGCTTCGCGTCGCCGAGCACGATCGACACCTTCGGGTCGTAGAACAGCTCGTTCTCGATGCCCGCGAAACCCGGGTTCAGCGAGCGCTTCAGGAAGACGACCTGCTGCGCATCGGCGACCGCGAGGATCGGCATCCCGTAGATCGGCGAACCCGGCGAGGTCTTCGCCGCCGGGTTTACGACATCGTTCGCGCCGACGACGAGCACGAGATCGGTCGTCTTGAACCGCGGGTTCACCTCGTCCATCTCCACGAGCGCGTCGTACGGCACGTTCGCCTCGGCCAGCAGGACGTTCATGTGTCCCGGCATCCGGCCCGCGACCGGGTGGATGCCGAACACCACGTCGACTCCCTGATCCCGCAGGATCTCGGCGAGCTCGGCGGCCGCGTGGTGCGCTCCGGCGACCGCGAGGCCGTAGCCGGGCACGATCACGACCCGCTGGGCGTAGTCGAGCAGGATCGCCACGTCGTCGGCCTCCATCGTGCGGACGGGCCGGTCGGACCCGGCCGACGACGTGGTCCCGGCCACGTGCGCGCGGAAGGCGCCGAACACGATGCCGGCGACCGTTCGTCCCATGGCCTTGGCCATCGCCATCGTCAGGATCGTGCCGCTCGCCCCCACGAGCGTGCCCGCGATGAGCAGCAGCACGTTCGAGAGCACGAGGCCGGATGCCGCCACCGCCAGCCCGGTGAACGCGTTGAGCAGCGAGATGACGATCGGCACGTCGGCGCCGCCGATCGGGAGCACGAGCAGCACGCCCAGCACCAGTCCGACGGCCAGCAGGAGGTAGGCCCAGAGCACGTCGGCGGTGACGACGAGCGCCGCGCCGGCCGCCAGCGCCGCGATGACGAGCAGCACCATGAGCACCCGCAGGCCGGGGAACGTGACCGCCCGGGTGGTGACGATGCCCTGCAGCTTGCCGAACGTCACGAAGGAGCCGGTCAGCGAGACCCCGCCGATGAGCACCGTGAAGGCGACGACCCCGAGCGTCCACGGGCTGTCGCTGTGCGCGATCTCGACGAGCGCGACCAATGCCGCGGCCCCGCCCCCGACCCCGTTGAACGCCGCGACCAGCTGCGGCATCTGCGTCATCTGCACCCGGCGGGCCGCGATGACGGCGATGACCGAGCCGACGGCGATGGCGCCCAGAATCCAGCCGATGTTGCGCAGCTCGGTGCCGAGTCCGAACGCGATCACGGCGAGGGCCGCGCCCGCGGCGCCGAGCAGGTTCGCCCGTCGCGCGGAACGCGGATTGCTCAGCCCTTTGAGGGCGAGGATGAAGAGCACCGCGGCGATGATGTAGCAGACGGTGACGACTTCGGCGGGCAGGATCTTCATGCGCCGGCCTCCGTCTTCGCCTTCGCGGATGCTGTGGCTCGGGGCTTGGAGCGGAACATCAGCAGCATCCGGTCGGTCACCACGAAGCCGCCGACGACGTTGATCGTGGCCAGCAGCACGGCGAGGATCGACAGCGCGAGTGCGAGCGGATCCTCCGCCTGACCGGCGACCATGACGGCGCCGAGCAGGATGATGCCGTGGATCGCGTTGGCCTCCGACATCAGCGGAGTGTGCAGCGTGCTGGAGACCTTCGAGACGACCTCGAAGCCGAGGAACACCGCGAGGATCGTGATCGTGATGAGAGCGAAGCCGTCCATCAGGCCCGCACCCCCTCGACCACGGCGGCGACGCGTTCGTCGACCACTGCTCCGCCGTGCGTCACGGCGCTTCCCGAGACGAGCTCGTCGGCGAAATCGAGCACGAGGTCTCCTTCCTGAACGATGAGCGCGGTGAAGTTGACGCAGTTCATCGCGTAGAGCTTCGAGGCGTCGGGAGCGAGGTC
>DASVGA010000066.1:0-3502 GCA_036379795.1 Actinomycetota bacterium
CTGAGCCGCACCCACACGTCGGGCAACCCGTGCACGACGACGCTCGGCCCCCCATCTCGGGCTCCGCCGAGGCGCACTGGGCGAGCCAGCGGCACATCGGTGACGACGTCTTCCTCGTCGCTCTCGCCGATCACGAGACGAGAGACCCGAGCCACGATCGACTGGGGAGAGACGTGACCCTCACCGACGGCCACGTAGAGCGCCTCGAGGTTCGGGTACTTCAGCTCGCTCGCGACGGTCGTCAGCGACTCGGTGGTCGCCAGGCGCTTGATCGGAAGGTTCTGCTTGCGCATCAGGCGGGTCACCGAGTCGCGTCCGTGCTCGAGCGCATCCTCACGCCGGCCCCGCGAGAACCACTGGCGGATCTTCGATCGGGCTCGCGGCGTCTTCACGAACTGGAGCCAGTCCTGCGATGGACCCTCGCCCTGCGCGCGTGAGGTGAGGATCGCGACCGTGTCGCCCGTGCGCAGCTCGTAGTCGAGAGGGACGAGCTTGCCGCCCACCTTGGCTCCGATCGTGCGGTGGCCCACGTCGGTGTGGATCGAGTACGCGAAGTCCACGGGCGTGGCGCCCGCCGGGAGGTTCACCACATCGCCCTTGGGAGTGAACACGAAGACCTGGCCGCCGTAGAGGTCGATGCGGAGCGAGTCCATGAACTCGCGGGGATCGGCCATGTCCTTCAGCCAATCCATCATCTGTCCGAGCCACGCCGCCTCGGCCGAGGCTTCCTTGGCTTGCTTGCCGCCTTCCTTGTAGCGCCAGTGCGCCGCGATGCCGTACTTCGCGGTTCGGTGCATGTCGCGGGTGCGGATCTGGATCTCGAGCGGCTTGCCTCCGGGCCCGACCACCGTCGTGTGCAGCGACTGGTACATGTTCGACTTGGGCATCGCGACGTAGTCCTTGAAACGGCCGGGGATCGGCTTCCAGAGGGAGTGCACGCAGCCGAGGGCGGCGTAGGTGTCACGCAACGACTCGACGAGGATGCGGATGCCGACGAGGTCGTAGATCTCGTTGAACTCCTTGCCCCGGATCACCATCTTCTCGTAGACGGAGTACAGGTGCTTCGGGCGGCCCTCGACCTCCGCCTTGACGCCGAGCTCCTTGAGCTTGGCGCGGGCCTCGCTCGTGACCTGCTCGATCAGGGCAGTCCGCTCGCCCCGACGCGCCGCGACGAGGCTCGAGATCTCGCGGTACGGCCCGGGATGGAGAGTGCGGAAGGCGAGATCCTCAAGCTCCCACTTGATCTCCTGCACGCCGAGGCGGTGCGCGAGCGGCGCGTAGATCTCGAGCGTCTCGGTCGCGATGCGCCGCTGCTTGTGATCGGGCAGGACCGAGAGGGTGCGCATGTTGTGCAGGCGATCGGCGAGCTTGATCAGCAGCACCCGGATGTCGCCGGCCATCGCCACGATCATCTTCCGTACGTTCTCGGCCTGTTCCTGCTCGCGGGAGTGGAACTCGTAGCGCTCGAGCTTCGTCAGGCCGTCGACGATACGGGCCACCTCGGGGCCGAAACCGCTCTCGATGTCGGCGATCGTGACCTCGGTGTCCTCCACGGTGTCGTGGAGCAACGCGGCCTCGAGGGTCGTCGTATCGAGCCGGAGATCCGCGAGGATGCTCGTGACCGCCACGGGATGTGTGATGAAGTCCTCGCCGGACTTGCGCAGCTGTCCCTCGTGCGAGGCTTCCGCGAACGCGTAGGCCCGCACGATCTCGCGCGTGTCGGCCTTGGGGTTGTAGGCGCGGACCTTCTTGATCACGACGTCGATCGGTGAGGGCGGGGCACCCTCACCCCGGCGCAACCGGGGGCGCGGCAGGTTCGGCAGGCGGCCACCACGTCGCTGCGGCGCTTCCTGCTGGTGATCGAGCCCGAGCTCTTCCCTGCTGTCCACCGCGCCTCCTCGCGCCCCAAGTGTAGGGGCTCCGAGAGCGCAGCCGGCTCAGTAGTGGATGAGCGTGTACAGCTCGTGATCGGCGAGCCGTTCGCGGCCACGCAGGAAGTCGAGCTCGATCACGGTCGCGATGCCGCACACCTTGCCGCCCACGTGCTGCACGAGCGACGCTGCTGCCCGGGCGGTGCCGCCGGTCGCAAGCACGTCGTCGACGATCAGTACCCGCTCCCCCGGGTTGATGCCGTCGACGTGCAGCTCGAGCGTGGCGGTGCCGTACTCGAGCTCGTAGTCCTCCTCGACCGTCTCCGAAGGCAGCTTGCCCTGCTTGCGGATCGGCACGAACCCGGCGCCGAAGTGATACGCGACCGGGGAGGCGATGATGAAGCCCCGCGCTTCGATGCCCACAACCTTGTCGACGTTGCCCCGGCCGAACCGAACGACCATGAGGTCCGTGATGGTCGAGAACGCGATCGGATCGGCCAGCACCGGCGTGATGTCTTTGAACACGATGCCCGGCTCGGGGAAGTCGGGCACATCGCGGATCAGGCCCTTGATCTGTTCGATGTCCATCGTTCGCTTGCTCCTTCGGTGCTCCGTCCGTCGCGTGGGTCCGTGGACGCGCCGCCCCCCGCTACCTGCGCTTGCGCTTGGCGGGTGGCCGCCGCTTGCTCTTGGGGCGCGGCCTCGAGCCCGTGCGTGCCGTGGCCGCGGCTGCCGCCGCGTCCGATGTGCGGGCGGCCGTGGCGGTCGCCGTGGGTGCGCTCTGAGCACGGGGTTCGGCCTCCGCATCCGGCGCGACCGTACCCCGCTCCCTGGCGGTGCGGCGCGCTTCCAACTGTTGGTACCGCTTCTCCCGCATCTTCAGCACCGCGAGCAGCGGCGCCGCGAGGAAGATCGAGGAGTAGGCGCCGATCGCGACGCCGACGAACATCGCGAACGCGAAGTCCTTGAGCGTGTCGCCGCCGAACAGCAGCAACGACAGGATCGGCAGCAGCACCACGAGCGAGGTGTTCACCGACCGCATCAGCACCTGGTTCAGCGAGCGGTCCACGACCCCCACGTACCCGAGGCGGGTGACGAGCACGCTCGACTCGGTGTTCTCCTTGATCTTGTCGTAGATCACCACGGTGTCGTAGAGCGAGAACCCGAGGATCGTGAGGATCGCGATGACCGTCTCGGGGGTGACCTCACGCCCGACCAGCGCGTAGATCCCGGCCGTGATCACCACGTCGTGCAGCAGGGCGACCATGGCCCCGAGCGCCATCTTCGGCTCGAACCGCATCGCGATGTAGAGGGTGATCGCCGCCAGCACGATGATGAGCCCCGTCAGGGCCTGGCGTCGCACCTCGGCACCGAAGGTCGGACCGATGTCTTCGATGCTGATCTCGGTCGGGTCGATGCCGGCCTGCTCGGCGAGCGCGGCCAGCAGGTCATCGGCCTCACCCGTGCGAGTGAACGATTCCGTGCGGATCGCGACCTGGTCGCCGCTCACGATCTGCACCTCGGCCGCCTCGCGCCCGGCGTCGGCGAGCACCGAGGAGATCTCGTCGACGGTGACCTCGGTCGCGATCGGATAGAGCAGCCGGGCACCGCCGTCGAAGTCGATCGAGTAG
>DASVGA010000067.1:0-2610 GCA_036379795.1 Actinomycetota bacterium
GTCGGGGTCGCGGAACACGCGCTCGAGCAGCTCCCGGTCGCGGATGGACCCGACGAACTGCGTGACGTCGGCCGACTCTTCGCGCACGACCGGCGCCTGCGAGATCGAGCTCGCCTGCAGCACGTCGATCGCCTGGCGCACCTTGTCGTGGGGTCGAACGGTGATCATCTGCGGCTGCTCGGCCCCCTTGGCCGACAGCACGTGCTCGACCGTCACGACCTCTGGGCCTTCGAGGAAGCCGTACTGGCGCATCCACCCGTCGGAGTAGAGCTTCGAGAGGTAGTTGCGACCGGTGTCGGGCAAGAGCACCACGATCGTCGCGTCGTCGTCGTAGTCGCGGGCCACGTCGAGCGCGGCGTGCACAGCCGATCCGCACGAGCCTCCGACCAGGATGCCTTCCTGCCTCGTCACGGCGCGAGCCATGAGGAACGCGTCCCGGTCGGAGACCCGCACCCATCGGTCGACGATGTCGGGGTCGAACGTGTCGGGGAAGAAGTCTTCACCGATGCCCTCGGTCAGGTACGGGCGCGGATCGTCGCCCGTGTAGACCGAACCCTCGGTGTCGGCCCCGACGATCACGATGTCGGGGTTGCGGGACTTGAGATAGCGTCCGACTCCGGTGATCGTGCCACCCGTTCCGACCCCGGCCACGAACACGTCGATCGTGCCGTCGGTCTGCTCCCAGATCTCCGGGCCGGTCGTGTCCTCGTGCGTGGCGGGGTTCTCCTGGTTGAAGTACTGGTTCGGCTGGAACGCCCCCGGGATCTCGTCGGCCAGTCGAGCGGCCACCGAGTAATACGACTCGGGTGACTCGCGCGCCACGGCGGTCGGCGTGATGATCACCTCGGCCCCGTACGCGCGCAGCAGCGAGATCTTCTCCTGGCTCATCTTGTCGGGCATCACGAAGATGCAGCGGTACCCGCGGATGGCTGCGGCGATCGCGAGCCCGTGGCCCGTGTTCCCCGAGGTCGGCTCGACGATGGTCCCGCCGGGGCGGAGCCTGCCGTCGCGCTCGGCGGCCTCGATCATGCGGATGCCGATGCGGTCCTTCACCGACCCGCCGGGGTTAAGCATCTCCAGCTTGGCGAGCACGGTTGGCCGCACGCCGCGGGTCACCGAACGAAGGCGGACCAGGGGTGTGTTGCCCATCGCATCGAGGAACGTCTCCAACACCTGCATCGATCGACCCCCTCGCGACGTGGACGCGACCTATCGTGCCATGCCGGGGCACGACACGCCCCGCTCGCCACCTCGGGACCCAGGGTTTCCGCTTCCGGGACAGGCTTCACCTCGGGGGATAAAGTGCCGAATCCCAGAAGAGGCACGCGCACGGCGCGTGTTGGTTGCGGCACGGCATCGCGTGCGCGGCAACGAACGAGGCCGATCGACAGGACGCGCCGGGGGCGCGAGAGATGGGGACCGAGGGCGTGAGCGAGGGCTATCGCACGGAGCGATCGGAGGTCGATGTCGTCGACGCGGGGCCGGAACCGGCCGCCGGCGGCGAGAGCTTGCTCGTGGTCGACGACGATCCGTTCATCGCCCGCCTGCTCGAGATCGAGTTGCGCGCCGCGGGCTACGACGTGCGGGTGGCGGCCGACGGCGCGCTCGCCCTCGCTGCTGCCCAGGAACGCTGCCCCGATCTCGTCTTGGCCGACGTGATGATGCCGAACATGGACGGCTTCGAGCTCACGCGGCGGCTGCGCCAGGATGCGCGCACGGCCACCGTCTCCGTGATCATGCTCACGGCACGCGGCCTCTCCGCCGACAAGCTCGAAGGCTTCGCGATCGGCGCCGACGACTACATCGTGAAGCCGTTCGACACCCCGGAGCTGCTCGCGCGCATCCGCGGCGTGCTACGCCGTTCACGCGACACCCGCACGCAGTCTCCGCTCACCGGCCTGCCGGGCAACGTGCGCATCGAGGAGGAGATCGAAACGAGGATCGCCCGCGCCGAGCCGTTCGCGATCCTGTATGCCGACATCGATCGCTTCAAGTCGTACAACGACCACTACGGGTTCATGCGTGGCGACGAGTTGATCCAGGCCGTGTCGCAGCTGATCGGCGATGTCGCGCGGAAGGCGAGCGACGACGCCGCCTTCGTCGGCCATGTCGGCGGAGACGACTTCGTGGTGGTCGTCGCTCCCGAGTTCGCCGCACCGGTGGCAGATGCGATCGTCGCCGGGTTCGACGCCGCGGTCCCGGCCTTCTACGACGACGCCGATCGGGAGCGCGGCTACATCGAGGTGACCGATCGTCGCGGGGAGCTGAAGCGTTTCGGCATGCTGACCCTGTCGATCGGCATCGCGAGCACCGCGAAGCGGGCGTTCCAGCACTACGCCGAGGCGGTCTCGGTCGCGACCGAGATGAAGCAGTACACCAAGGGGTCCGACACGTCGTCGTGGGTCGTCGATCGGCGCAGCGGCGACTAGCCGCTGGGTCGTCCGAACGCTCAGGCCAACGGACCCGGCACGGCGAGGAAGTATCCCTGGCCGAACTCCACGCCGAGCTGGCGCAGCGCTTCGAGCTCTTCTGCGGTCTCGATGCCTTCGGCGACGAGGGCGAAGTCCATCTCCGTGGCGAAGGAGACGAGTGCTGCGGCGAGCGCGCGCT
>DASVGA010000068.1:0-2617 GCA_036379795.1 Actinomycetota bacterium
GGGGGACGCATCGTCTCGTCGTTCCGCTGAGCGACCGGCTCGTCGGGGCCGATGGCTATCATCGGGTCCCGACCGTGTCGCGTTCGTTCCCGGAGGCTGCGTGAAGCTGCTCAGGCGCCGAGCCAAGAGCTTCGAGATCCAAGTGCAGGACCTGGTGCTGCACATCTCGGCGCCCGAGGACTACGCCGAGGAATCCCGGGCTGCCGCCCTGAGCTTCTGGGAGCAGCTGCAGTCCTACGCACTGCGGTATCCGGCCTTCCGCGAGAGCAAACGGCCGCTCGACCGCATCACCACCGACGCTCCCGACATCGTCAAGGAGATGGTTCGCACCGCCACGAGCGCGGGCGTCGGCCCGATGTTCACGTTCCGAGGAGCGGTCGTGGACCAGGTGGGCCGGTTCCTCGCCGAACAGTTGAACGAGGTCAGCGTGGCGTGCGACGGCGACTACTTCATCCGCTCGCGCAAGCGCATGAAGCTCGCCGTGAAGCGCCACGGCGGGGAACCCATCACGGTCGCCCTGCGACCCGCACGTTCGGGGGTCGGGGTGTCGACGACGCTCGGCCGCGGCCGAGGCGGTGGGGGGCCCGACGGGCTCGCGGTGATCGCCGACACCTGCATGCTGGCCGATGCCGCGGCCGCCGGCGTGCAGGCCTTGCTCGGCAAGACCGGGGGCCTGGCGCAGGCCCTGCAGTACCTGGGCGGATTGCCGGGCGTGCAGGGAGGCGTGATCGTGACGGGCGCCGACATCGGCTTGTCCGGTGGCGTGGAGATCGCCGCGTGAGCCCACGAGCCAAGGCCGCGACGAACCCGCCGGCCGCTCGGGCTCCCGACGAGCGCGAACGGGCCGACGCGAAGCTCCGCGTCGAGGAGCTCCGGGCAGAGGTCGAGCACCACCGGTACCGATACCACGTGCTCGACGACGCCGAGGTCGCCGACGCCGAGTACGACGACCTGATGCGCCAGCTGCGCGAGCTCGAGGATCGGTTCCCCGAGCTGCAGACCCCCGACTCGCCGACGGTGACCGTGGGTGGGGCGCCGGCGCCACTGTTCGCACCGGTCACCCATCGCGCCCCGATGCTCTCGCTCGACAACGCCTTCAGCGCCGACGAGCTCGACGCGTGGGCCGCCAGGGTCGAGCGCGTGGTGGGCGACGAGGCGCGCTTTGCATGCGAGCTCAAGATCGACGGGGTCGCGTGCGCCCTCACGTACGAGCGCGGGCGGCTCGTGAAGGCGGCCACGCGCGGCGACGGACGCGTCGGCGAGGACATCACCGCCAACGTCCGCACGGTGCGGGAAGTGCCGCGCACGCTCACGGTCGACGACCCGCCTGCGATCGTCGAGATCCGCGGCGAGATGTACTTCCCGGTGAGCGCGTTCGAGGAGCTGAACCGGCGCCTGCTCGACGGCGGTGCGAAGCCGTTCGCGAACCCCCGCAACGCCGCCGCCGGGTCGCTCAGGCAGAAGGACGCCAAGGTCACGGCCTCGAGACCGCTGCGCATGTGGGTGCACTCGTTCGGCGCGGCCGAGGGCATCTCGTTCGACTCGCATCTCGGCTTCCTCGGCTGGGCGGCCAAGGCCGGCCTGCCGGTGCCGCCGACGACCGAGGCGCGCGACTCGATCGAGGGCGTCAAGACCTTCCTCGCGGGTTGGGAGGCGAAACGGCACTCGGTCGATTGGGAGATCGACGGCACGGTGATCAAGGTCGACCAGACCGGCCTGCAGCGCGAGCTGGGTGCCACGAGCCACGCGCCCAGGTGGGCGATCGCGTACAAGTTCCCGCCCGAAGAGCGCACCGCCCTGCTGAAGGACATCGACGTGCACACCGGCCGCACCGGCAAGGTCACGCCGTTCGCGGTGCTCGATCCGGTGTTCGTGGGCGGCGTCACGATCACCTACGCGACCCTGCACAACGAGCAGGAGGTGCGCCGCAAGGACGTGCGCAAGGGCGACACGGTCATCGTGCGCCGCGCGGGCGACGTGATCCCCGAGATCGTCGGCCCGGTGCTCTCCAAGCGGAAGAAGGGCGCCCGCCGCTTCACGATGCCGAAGGCGTGCACCTCGTGCGGCGCGACGCTCGTGCGGCCCGAGGGTGAGGCCGACCATCGCTGCCCCAACAAGCGTGGATGCCCCTCGCAGGGCATCGAGTGGCTGTTCCACTTCGCGGGGCGCGGCGCGATGGACATCGAGCATCTCGGCTACATGACCGTGATGCGCCTGCTCGAAGCCGGGTTGATCGAGGACCCCGCCGACATCTACGCGCTCGACGCCTCGAAGCTCTCCCAGCTCCCCGGCTTCAAGGACAAGGCCATCACGAACGTGCTCGAGCAGGTGGAAGCCTCGAAGGACCGCCCGATCTGGCGGTTGCTGGTGGGCTTGAACATCCGCCACGTCGGCACGCACGTGGCGCAGGTGATCGCGCGCGCGTTCGGCTCGATCGACGCGCTGGCCGCCGCGAGCGAGGACGAGATCGACGCCGTGCCCGAGATCGGCCCCGAGATCGCAGCCACCGTGCGCGAGTGGTTCGACGAGGAAGAGAACCTCGCGCTGATCGAGAAGCTCCGGGCCGCGGGGGTCCGCATGGCCGACGAGCGGGGTGCCGACGACGGTCCTCGGCCGC
>DASVGA010000069.1:0-10173 GCA_036379795.1 Actinomycetota bacterium
CGGGTGGTCGGCGCTCTACGGTCCCTGAGGTCTGTCGATGGTGGAGACCATCAGCCCCGTCGTGTACGGGGGCCGCGTGAGATGGGCCGTCGCCCTCGCGTTGCACGTCGTGGGCGCGACCACGACCGCCGCCGTGTTCGGTGCGGCGTCGGGGGGGCTCGGCGGGCTCCTCGGCGCGCCCTGGGGCCGTGCGGGCATGGCGGCTCTCACCATCGTCGCCGCCGTATACGCGATCGGCGAGATGCCACGCGTGACGGCCACCGTGCCGCAGCTCCGCAGGCAGGTTCCCGACTGGTGGCGTGGATTCTTCTCGTGGCCGGTCGCGGCGTTGCTCTACGGCGCAGGTCTCGGCGTCGGCTTCTTCACGTACCTCTCGCACGGCACGCTGGTCGTGGTCTGCGCCGCCGCGCTCGCATCCGGCGACCCGCTCATCGGGGCCGCGGTGGTCGGGGTCTTCGGGCTCGCGCGAGGCTTCTCCGCCGCCCGGGGGGCGACCATCCGATCACAGGAAGACTCGCAGCGGCTGGTCGACGTGCTGGCCGGGTCGCCGGAGCGCAGGCGCGCGGTCGCCAACGGCGCGGCCTCGGCGGCCGTGGGCCTGGTCGCGGGCGGCCTGGCCCTGCGCACCGACGGTGGCTGGTCCTCGCTCGCGACCGCGGGCCTCGCGGCGGCCTTCGGCTGGGCGGCGGTCTCCAAGGTCGTGGATGCAGCGGGCTGGCGCCGAACGCTCGCCGCACACGAGCTGCCGGGGGGGCTGGAGGCGGTCGCGCGGCGCGCGGTGCCCGTCGCCGAGGCGGCGGTGCCCACCCTCGCCCTCGCGGGCGCGACCAAGGCCGCCGGTGCGTGGGCGCTCGTGCTCGTGGGGGTCTTCACCATCGAAGCGGTCAGAGCCTGGAGACGGTTCGGTGCGCAGGTGCCGTGCGGCTGCTTCGGGGGCAGGGCCCCGGTCGCACCGGGTGCGCTGCTGATGCGCAACGCGGCGCTCGCCCTCATCGCGCTCATGGTGGCATCGAGTGCCGGCCCCGCCTCGCGACTCACATGGCCGACGGCGCCGGGCGAGGGCGAGATGCTTCCCATGGTCCTGTCGGCCGCCGGCCTGGTCCTGGCGGCCGCCACCGCGTGGAGCGCTGTGCGCTGGCTCGGGCGGGGAGAGCACGCATGACCCGCCATCCGGTCGTGCCGCTGCTGCTGGGAGCGACGTTGGCGCTCGGCGCGGTCATCGCGCTGGCCGCTCCGGCGTTCCACAGCGACATCGGCGACCCCAACGATACGAGCGGCGTGCTCGATGTCCGGCGCGTTCGCCTCGATCACGAGGGCGGCACCGAGGTCACGGTGATCACCTTCGCGAAGTGGACCCCAGCGTCGATCTGGGACCGGGGGAACGCCTACGTCTTCCTCGATACCGCCGCCCACGAGGCACCCGAGTACTTCGTGCTCGTGCGCAGCACGGGCCCCGCCCTGCAGGCGACCTTGTGGCGTGACCGACGGGACGGGCGTGACGTGATCGTTCGACCCGTGAAGGTCCGCAGGAAGTCGCCGGACGGGGTGTCGGTCTCGATCCCCATCAGGTCGCTCGAGTTCGGGCCTGCGCGCGAGTCCTACTCCTGGTGGGCGACGACGACCTTCACCAGCGGCTCGTGCCGGCGGACGTGCGTCGATCGGGCGCCCGACAGCGGCACGGTGGAGCAGTGGCGACCGGGCATGTCGCCCGCGCCGCCCTCGCCCTCGCCGAGCGTCGCCGGACCGTAGGTGACGACGACCGAGGAGGCGCTCGACGCGGTCTTCGCGTGCTGGGCTCGCCGCGTGCGCGCTCCGG
Source organism: Actinomycetota bacterium (assembly GCA_036379795.1). Classification (GTDB taxonomy): domain Bacteria; phylum Actinomycetota; class UBA4738; order UBA4738; family HRBIN12; genus JAOUEA01. The sequence continues at coordinate 1,817 of DASVGA010000069.1, forward strand.
GCATCGCCTGGGGGCTCGTGCGTGCGGGGGAGCTGGTCTGCGCAGGCGGTCTCGGCACGGCCCGGATCGAGGCCGAGAGCCCCCCGACCGTGGACACCGTCTTCCGCATCGCCTCGATGACGAAGAGCTTCACCGCGGCGGCACTCATGACCCAGGTGGTCGAGGGCACGCTGCGCCTCGACGATCCGGTCGCCCAGCACGTGCCCGAGCTCGGAGACTGGCGAGGCGCCACGGCCGATGCGCCGCCGCTCACGGTGCGCCACCTCGCATCGATGGAGTCGGGGTTGCCGACCGACGATCCATGGGCCGACCGGCATCTCGACCTCAGCGACGAACAGATGGCGGCGCTGATCGCCGGTGGCGCCGAGTTCGCCTGGACGCCTGGCGTGCGGTTCGAGTACTCGAACCTCGGATGGGCGCTGCTCGGCAGGGTGATCGAGCAGGCGTCGGGTGCGCGCGTGCAGGAGCTCGTGATGTCGGCGTTGCTCGAGCCGCTCGGCATGAGCGCGACGAGCTGGCGGCAGCCGTCCCACGGCGAGGTCGCCGAACCGTTCGCGCTCCGCGACGATCGCGTCCACGCAGAGGATGCTCCGCTCGGGGACGGCGCCATCGCCCCGATGGGCGGGTTGTGGTCGAGCGTTCGTGATCTCGCACGCTGGGTGGGGTTCTTCACCGACGCCTTCCCGCCTCGCGACGATGCCGACGATGCGCCGCTCCCGCGATGGGCGAGACGCGAGATGCAGCAGCTTCGGCGGGTCGACGCGATCGCCCCCGTTCGACCGTCGCCGAGCGGCCCGTCACGGATGGCCGTGACGGGCTACGGGCTCGGCCTCGGGATCCGTCTCGATGCCCGGCTCGGCGTCTCCGTGGGCCACAGTGGAGGGCTTCCTGGGTACGGCTCGCACATGCGATGGTTGCCCGACCGAGGCCTCGGCGTGGTGGCGCTGTCGAACGTCACGTACGGGAACATGCACGGAGCGTGCGTGGAGGCGATCGAGATCCTGGCCGACCTCGACGACCTGGGGCCGGCGCACCCTCTCAGCCCCTCAGCGTCGCTCTCGGCGGCCGCCGACCGGGCGACGTCGCTGCTCGAATCATGGAACGATGACGTCGCCGAAGCCCTCTTCGCCGACAACGTGCACCTCGACGAGCCGCTCGAACGCCGACGGGAGCACGCTCGACACATCGCGGCCCGCCACGGCACGCTCGACGACTTGGCGCTGGAACCCTCCACCCCCATGCGTGGAACGCTCTCGGCCCCCGACAGGGCGGTGCGGGTCGAGATCGGGCTGAACCACGAGGGGCGGGTGCAATGGCTCGACGCCCGCGACCACTCCCTGCCATCGCGTGAGCCCATCGCGGTCGATGCCCGGCTGCTGGCCGAGAGCTCGGGCATCGTGTACGTGGTCGTGCGCCCCGTCGGTGCGCTTGCCGAAGCGTTCGTCCGCTGGCAGGGGGACGCGCTTGACCGTCTCGACGGAGCGGCGGCGGCCCCCGCCGCGCACGCAACGCTCAAGGCCTACGGCTCGAGCGGGTCGCCGGTCTCCACCGACGATGAGGCGCGCATCGTGTCCGTCGTCGAGACATGGGCGGCGACGCAGCCTCCGATCGATCTGCGGGCCGAACGACTCGACGTGTTCGAGGAGGAGGGTGCGATCCCGGTCGTGCGTCTCGCGAGGACCGACACGTTCCGGTCGGCGATGGCGAGCCTGTGGGATCGAGCCGAGCGCGAGGGCCTGCCGCCCGGCTACAGCGACGAGATCGGACCGGATGGATGGATCCCGCATCTGTCGCTCGCCTACGCTTGGGGATCGCGTGGACCTGACCGGGCACGGTTGCTCTCATGGGCCGAGAGCGTTCAGGTCGACAGCGGCTCGTGCGTCGCTGCGCAGGCAGAACTCATCGCCTACGACGACCTCGGGGAACGGCGCCTCGGCGTGTTCCATCTCAACGGCCGGTGAGCGAGTCCGAGCCCAGAACCCGTGGCGGCCCTGCCGGAGATCCCCCCGAGCGGATCTGCTTGGGGGCTGCGCGAGCCAGCTAGTGGTTCACATGCACGACGCCTATGCCCGTGAGCGTCGCGCTACTGGTTGCATCGACCCACAGACGGATCGAGCACCGCACCCTACGCCTCCGCTTGCCGAGCAGCGTCACCTCCGGAACGGAGATAGGTCCTCCGTCGACGGCCAGGTGCTCGGTGAGCTCTCGTACGGACGCGACATCGCCCGACTCGACGAGGTCCTCGAGTCGGGTTCCCATCAGCTCCGACTGGTCACGCCCGAGGGCGCTGGAGAAGGCTTCGTTCACGGCGTCGAAACGAACGCCCGCCCCGAACACGAACATCGGGGTCTCACTCTCGGCGAAGATCACCTGCACGCGAGCTTCCGAGGAGAACCGGGCGGCCTCGAGCTGCACCTCGCGTGTGATATCGGTGAAGGTGCCCATCAGGGTGGCGTTGATGGGCTGTTGTTGCCCGCGAGCCCTGATCCAGCGGATGTCGCCGTCGGGGAGCCGAACTCGATAGGTCAGGTCGATCTCACCGAGCGAGGCCGCTCGCTCGACGGCTTCCCTCACTTGGGCTTGATCCGCCGGGTAGACCGAAGCACTGATGATGGCCTCTGGCGATGTTGCGTCGGGCCTCGGCTCCAGCCCGTGGAGCCGGTAGGCGCCCTCCGACAGCTCGGTCTCGTTCGAGCTGGGGGTCCAGCGCCAGGTGGCAACGTCTGGCGTTTCGAGCAGGTCGATCAGCTGCCGGATGGGGATGGAGCGGTTGAGCGGATGCCGTAGCGGCACATCTTCTCGGAAGATGAACCGCCCCCCTCGGCCACTTCCGCCCTCGCGGCTCACATAGCCCGCGGCTTCGAGGTCGCTGAGTACCCGGAACGTCGTCCGCTCGGTGACGCCCACAGCCTGTGCCAGTTGACGCACCGTCGCGTCGGGGTTCTTCACGGCGGCGAGCAGCACCAACCCGTGGTTGCTCAGGAAGTACCACGGCGACTCCGAGGAGATCGCGGGTTCCTGAGTAGATGCCATCGCTGAACCTTTCGCCGCGTCATCCATGTCTATGCCTTGCGCGCTGCTTCATATAGCCCCTCGCATGATCGATGGTTTGCACCCGAACTCAGCCGTTCGCAGTCGCCATCCCGATGTTCCGCACCCTGGGTAGGCGACCTCGGGCATGTGACCCATGACATACCCTGAGCCTCTCATACTCTCGTTGTTCGAGGTGTTCCCGCTCCGAGGCCTCGTCGGAGACGACATGCGCTTCATACTTGAGCTCCAGTTCGTTCCTCTACTACTGCGAGATGGCCGTCGAGGAACGGCCTCGCCACGAACGAGGAGTGAGAGCATGCCTGACCTACAGTCAGCTAGCGGGCGGGCTGGCCGGCGGCAGAACCCTGATCGCCGGCCCGTTCTCGCCGCCCAGTGCGCACGGAGGGAGAGGAGTCCAGTGAGCGCCGGTCCGAAGTCGAGGTCGACCGACCCGTGACGGTAGCGTCAGGCGAGAAGTCCCTAGCCCTGTTGAAGGAAGGGAACGCCCGCTTCGCGAGTGACGACAGCCGTCGACCTCATCTCTCCGAGGCGCGGCGCATCTCGTTGGCCGATGGGCAGGAGCCGTTCGCGGTCGTCTTCGGGTGCGTCGACTCCCGCGTGCCTCCCGAGGTCGTGTTCGACCGGGGTCTCGGTGACTTGCTCGTGATCCGCACCGCCGGACAGGCGATCGACGCCGCTGCCATCGGAAGCATCGAGTTCGGCGCAGCCGAGCTCGGCATCCCGCTCGTCACCGTGCTCGGACATGAGAAGTGCGGCGCCGTGAACGCCACGATCGAGGCGCTCGACGCCGCCGCAACGCCCGAAGGAAGCATCGGAGCGATCGTCGAGTCGATCGCTCCCGCCGTGAGGCGCTCGTCGGGAGAGGGCGAGGAGCTGCTCGACCACGCCGTTCGCGCCAACATCGTGAACGTCGTGGCGCGACTGCGCGAGAGCCCGGTCCTCACGGAGCTCGAGGACAGCGGCAGGCTCGTGATCGTGGGCGCGCACTATGCCCTCGACACCGGGGTCGTTGATTTCACCTGATCGGACGAGCCGATCGGCCCCGACCATCACGAGCGCGCCGGCAGGGCGCTCAGGCTGGGTGGTGCAACGCCTCGCGGCGCGCTTCGTACTCGTCGACGTCGATCTCGCCCCGCGCGAACCGTTCATCGAGCGTGCGCTCGGCGGAGCTGCGATCGGCTCGGTCGGAGTGGTCGTTGCGCCCACTCCCTCGCACCGCCCAGACGACCAACAGCACGATCACGACCCAGAACCCCACCATCACGAGCCAACCCCACCACCAGCCATCGGGTCCCCACATCATGGAACTCACCTCCCCACGATCGGTCAGATGAACAGCGTCACGGCGTCCCTGGCCTCCAGCAGCGCCGTCGTCGCGCCGGCGGGTTCATCGAGGCCCTCGATCAGATCGGCCCTCGTGAGACCGAGCAGGTCCATCGTCATCTGACACGGCACGAGGTGCACACCGAGATCGCGGGCCACCTCCAGAAGCTCGTTCGGCGACGCGACGTGATGCTCCTCGGCGAGCTTCTTCATCATGGCCGGCCCGGCACCGCCGAAGTTCATCTTCGACAGGCCGAGATGCTCGGTACCGCCGCGATTCATCATCGACATCATCTTCTGCATCCAGTTCTCACCGGTGATGTGCACGTCGTTGCGGACCAGCGGGAACAGTCCCCAGAACGTGAAGAAGATGGTGGTCTCCATGCCCATCGCGGCTCCCGTGGTGCCGAGGATGAACGTGGGCCAGATCTTGTCGAGGTCGCCGCTCCACGCCATGATCACGAGCTTGTCGTGAGGCACGTGCGCCTCCGCTGCTGGCGCCGGCGCTTCGAGCGTCGCTTCCATGGCGGTCATCGCCGTCACCTCACCTTCCTGATCACGAACCGATAGACGCCGTCGCTCTCGGTCTGCTCGACGAGCTCGTTGCCGGTGGCGGTGCACCACGAGCGGAAGTCGGGGACCGAGCCGGGGTCGGTCGCGAGCGTCTCGATCATGTCGCCGACATGCAGGCCTCGTAGCGCCTGCGCCGTCTTCGCGATCGGCATGGGGCACGACAGGCCCTTGAGATCCAGCGTGGTCGTGATGGTGTCGCTCATCGGGTGGCCTCCTTCGGTCGCGAGAACGGTGCGTTCTCAGGGATGCGCCCCTGGGGCACCGTCTCCCAGTACATGCGGTTGAACAGCCATTTCGCCATGTGCCACGCACGGTTGGGCTGGGGAGGCACGGGTGGGTGCTCGTAGTCGAACCGGAGCGAGGTCGCCTTGCCGTCGCCGGTCTCGAGGAAGCACATGACCCTGCCGCCGTAGTTCTCGGTCGGAGCCGTTCCTGCGACGAGCGAGGCGATCCGGCTGGCGATCACCGGCGCCTCGAAGTGGGCGGTGGATCCCGACTTCGAGATCGGCAGGTTCGTGGCGTCTCCGAGCGCGAAGATCCGCTCGTACCCCTGCACCGCGAGCGTGTGCCGGTCGGTGGGGAGCCAGCCTCCCGCATCGCCCAAGCCCGAATCGGTAACGACCTGTGCTCCGGCGTGCGGTGGCACGAGCACGAGCAGGTCGTACTCGTGCTTCTCGCCCTCGAGCGACTCGACGACACCGGCCGACGGGTCGACCGACTCGACGTTGAAGAACGTGCTGAGTTCGATGCCCCGCCGGTCCATGATCGGCTGGATCAGCTCCGACGCGCTCTCGATCGTGAATGCCCGGTTGAGCGGCGAGAGCAGCGTGATCTCGCTCGCGTTGCGCAGGCCGCGTTCCCGAAGGAACCCGTCGACCATGAATGCGAACTCGACCGGCGCCGGCGGACACTTGTACGGGATGCCGGCCACCCCGATCTTGATCTTTCCGCCCTTGAACCAATGCAGTTCCTGGGAGAGGCGCTCGGCGCCGGGCAGCGAGTAGAACTCGAACGCGCCTTCGGAGAGCCCTGGGATCCGTTCCGGCACGAGTCGCGCGCCGGTGGCGACGACCAGGTAGTCCCACTCCAGCGAGCCGCCGCGTTCGAGCTGCACGGTGCCGGCATCGGGATGGATCCTCACCGCCGACTCGATCGCGAGCTCCACCTCGGGTCGGAGCAGCGTGCGTTCCTCGCGGCTCAACCAGTGGCCCTTCGCCTGGCCGAGCGCCACGTAGAGGTATCCGGGTTGGTAGTCGTGCATGCCCGTGGGGTCGACCACGGTCACCTTGGCGTCACCTGCGAGCCGCTTGTCCAACAGGTTCGCGACGAGCGTGCCTCCGACCCCGCCTCCCAGCACGACGATCCGCGCGGGCATCGCGCGTCACCTCGTCTTCCTGATGACGAACCGGGCGTAGCCCTCGTCCGGGACGACCTCGACGAGCTCGTACCGGGCCTTCTGCACCCAGGCAGGGATGTCGGTCTTGGAGCCTTCGTCGCTCGAGAGCACCTCGAAGACGTCTCCGAGTTGCCCCTCGCGCACGGCACCGATGAGCTCCATCAGCGGGCCCGGACACGCCATACCCCGCGCGTCGATCGTCCGTGTGATCTCGGTCGTGGTCATGGTCGATCCCTCCTGCTCGGTACTCCTAGATGAACGTGACGGGTCCTTCGGCCTCGAGGAAGAAGCTCGCGACGCCCCAGACGCCGTCGACCAGCGGGTCGAGGTCGTGCTGAGTCAGGTGGAACATCTCCATCGAGTCCGCACAGGCGTAGATGCCGACGTCGCCGAGATCCTTGGCTTGTCGGAACAGCTCGCTCCAGTGCGTCTTGCCCTGGTCCTGCATCGCCCGCAGTCCCGCTTCGCCGGCCTCGGGTGCGACGCCGTGATCCTTCATGACGCGGTCGGCACGGAAGCAGTCGAGCGCCCAGTACTGCAGGAAGATGTTGACCTTGCGCTCCATGGCCGCCGCGCCCACCGTGAGCACGGCCGCCGCTTGCAGCTTGTCGTCGGTGCCCGAGAACAGCACCAGCGAGAGCGTGTCGTCGGCCATGTCGGGCTCCCTTCTCTCGGATCATCAGACCGTCGCTCTCATCATCGAGAACGGACGCTGGGTTGCAGGGGGCTAGCCGGACCCCAACGGAAGGGACTTCTGGCGTCGATCGTGGCGGGCCGCGACCGCCAACCCTGCCGCCCACCCGGGCGCCCGGCCGTTGCGCGGCATCTCGACGAGGTCGAGCCGGTGACCGCTGGTGGCGAGCAGCCATGAGATCAACGAGTTCGAGTTCCACATGTCGCCCGTGTGAAGCTCGTCACGGCCCCAGGTGAGTGCGGGGACGGACGGGACCAGACCTAGCAGCTGTTGTGCACGAGCGGCGTCGGCGCTGACGCGCTGCGGACTGGCGACGGCCTCGGACACATCGGGGATGCGGCCGTTCCGCCATCGTCGAACCTCGTACCGGAAGGCCCGCGATCGACCGAGCCACCGATGCCCGACCGGGCCTCGTGAGACGACTCCACGATCGTTGTGTCCGTTGCCCCACGCAGGCGTCATCTCGATCACGAAACGTTCATCGCCGAGGTTCACCGTCAACGCCGAGTGATACAGATCGCACGGTTCCCGCCGTTCGTATCTCGCCGCGAGCGCCTCGAAGAGGCGGCCGTTCCAGCGAACGCACCCCGTGCTGTCTCCGGCGCCGAGGGGCAACCAGTAGAGGTCGACGGAGGCAGCTTTCGGGACCACCGTTCAGCTCGATTCGTGAGCGACCTCGACGCCTCCGAAGATCGCGGTCGCACGCACGTTGAGTCGCGGCGCCGCCTCGGGCAGCGACCCGTTCTGCTCGGTCTTGTCCTCATAGCCTCCGAAGATCGGCAGGCCACCGACCGAGACGCGCCATCCCTTGGGAACGAGGACGTCGACAGCCCCGAAGATCGCGGTCGCGTCGACCGTCGCCTCGTCATCGATGTGCGCTTCGCGGAGATCGAGGGTGGCCCCGCCGAACAGCGCCGTCGCCTCCGCGTGGGTCAGGTGTTCGGACCTGTCCTTGATCGTCGAGCCTCCGAAGACCGCGACAGGGTTCCCTGTGGGCGCCTCGAAACCCTTCGGCCGGCGACTCCTCGCAGCCCCCGCCAGCACGGCGAGGCCGATGATGACGAGCAGGGCCGGCCCGAGCAGATCCTCCGTCGTCCACTGCTGCTGGTTCGCGAGCAGCGCGGCACCGACCAGGACCACGATCGACGGCCCGACCGAGATGCGCCGTTGCGAGGCCATGACGATCAAGCCTGCGCCGATCACGGCGACCGGCCACCACTCGTCGATGATCTCGGTCGACTCCAGCGTTCCGGTTGCGTCGAGCACACCGAACACGCCGAGCGCTACCAGCACCAACCCGATCCACAACCGAACCGG
>DASVGA010000070.1:0-2772 GCA_036379795.1 Actinomycetota bacterium
CGTCTTCACCCATGGGCCCGTGGAGCACCGGCAGCACCACGTCGATCGGCGATCGGCGGCCGTCGGCCGCCACGAGTGCGCGCGAGCCGCCAGCGCCCTCGAGCGCGACGTCGGAGCCGTCGTCGTCGACGGCGGGCGCCACGTGGGGGAGCCGCCCGGTCTCCGACGGCAGCGCCGGGGGTCCGGGCATCAGTCGCCATGCGCCCTCGCGGGTGATGCCGACCGGCACGACCTCGAAGCGCTCGGGGTCGAGCGCGTCGATCACCGACCGGGCCGAGATGCAGCTGATCTCGTGCTCGGCCGACCGGCCACCGAAGAGCACGGCCACCCGCCGGCGCCGGCCCTCCGACGGTTCCATGTGCTCGGAGACGGGTGGCTCGCTCACACCGCGTCCAAGGCCTGATCGATGTCGTCGAGGATGTCGTCGACGTCCTCGATACCCACGCTCAGCCGCACGAGACCGTCGGCGATGCCGGCCGCGCGCCGTGTCTGCGGATCCATCTGGCGATGGGTCGTCGAAGCCGGGTGCCCGGCCAGGCTGTGGGTGCCACCGAGGCTGGTGGCGATCCACACGAGCTCGAGCGCATCGGTGAACCGCCGCGCGCCCTCGACCCCGCCCTCGACCTCCACCGCCACCATGCCGCCGTACCCGCGCCTGAGCAGGCGGGTCGCGACCTCGTGCTGGGCGTGCGACGCGAGTCCCGGGTAGCGCACCACCGCGACCTTCGGGTGAGCTTCGAGCGCCGTCGCGAGCGTCAGCGCGTTCGCACAGTGACGCTCCATGCGCAGCGCCAGCGTCATCAGCCCGCGCAGGCAGAGCCAGGCCTCGAACGGCGCCATGGTGCCACCGACGTCGATCGAGACATCGCGCAGCCGCGCGCGGCCCTCGTCGCTCGTGCACACCACACCGGCGATGAGGTCGTGGTGTCCGCCCACGTACTTCGTCGCGGAGTGGCAGACGTACTCGAACCCGAACGATGCCGGGTTGCACAGGTACGGAGAGGCGAACGTGTTGTCGACCGAGCCGGGCACACCCGCCGCCCGGCAGGCGTCGCCGATGGCTTCGAGATCGGCGACCGTGACGTTGGGATTCGCGATCGTCTCCACGTGCAGCAGCGCCGCCCCCGGCAGGGCCGACCGCACCGCCTCGAGATCGTGCGGGTCGACGAACGTGACCTCGACCCCGTTGCGGGGAAGCACTTTGGTCGCGAGGGCGAACGTGCCTCCGTAGAGCTCGGTGCTCATCACGACCCGATCGCCGGCCCCGGCGTGGGCTGCCATCACGGCGTGGATCGCGGCCATGCCCGAGGCGAACCCGAAGGCTGCCTCGGTCGCCTCGAGCGACGCCATCTGGGCTTCGAACGCGGCGACGGTGGGATTGCCGTAGCCGCGTGTGTAGGTGTAGCCGGGCGAGCGGAACGAGATCGTCTCCGCATAGGCGTCGGAGTCCGGGAACCGGAACAGCGAGGTCTGGAAGAGTGGAACGCTCGGGGTCTGCTGGTCGATCTGCGGCGTCACACCGTGCACGGCTCTCGTGGAGAACCCGCGTTCGTCGGTCATGGATCGGAGCCTACCCGTCGTCGGCCCAGCGCCTCGGATACCCGGCTCGCAGCTCCTCGACCATCGCCGTGAGGGTCCGCATGAGGTCGTCGGTCAACGCCCGTACGGTCTCGGCATCCGCCGTCTCGTCGCGCCGTGTCACGTGCTCCATCGGCGGGCCGACCCGCAACCACACCGGACGGCCGAACTTCAGGCTTCCCTTGCCGGACTTCTGCCACACCGCCTGCGATCCCCAGCTCACGAGGGGCGTGATCGGTACGCCGGTGGCGAGCGAGAGTCGCACGGTGCCGGTCTTGCCCCGCATGGGCAGGTGGTCGGAGCGCGTGGTCACCGTACCCTCGGGGTAGATCACGACGACCTCACCGTCGGCGATCGATCGCTCGGCGACCTGCAGCGCCGACGTGGCGTCACCGGACCCGCGCACCACCGGGATCTGCTTCGCTCCCTTGAACGCGCGCCCGACCACCGGGATGCGGAAGAGCTCGTCCTTGGCGAGGAACCTGGGGCGGCGCCCCGCCTTCATCACCGCCGAGGCGTTGGTGAGCGGGTCCAGGTAGGAGATGTGATTGCACGCGACGATCGCGGGGCCGCTGGCGGGGATGTGCTCGAGACCCTCGTACCGGAGCGCGAACCAGGCGCGGACCGGCGGGATCGCGACGCCCTTGGCGAGGTGGTACCAGGGCTCCGCCAGGGCTCAGTCCTCCTCGTCGGGCCGTGCACGCCGCAGCGCGGACCACACCACGGGCAGCAACCCTGCAGCGGCGAGCAGCTTCAGGGTGTCGCCGATCACGAACGGGTACAGGCCGAGCTCGAGCCCCTGCTGCAACGGCACGTCGATCGACGCCATCAGCCACGGCACCCCCGCGGCGTAGATCACGATCGATCCGAGCAGCATCGCCGATATCGACGACCGCAGCGATCGATCCCAGCCACGCGATGCGAGCCATCCGGTCAGCGCCGCGGCGGCGACGAAGCCCCAGAGGTATCCCCCGGTCGCCGACGCGAGCTGCAGGACGTCGAGACCACTCGCGTGCGACCCGTCGGGCTCCGGCGCGAGCACGGGCAGCCCGACGACCGCCCACACGAGGTAGACCCCGAGCGTCGCGGCGCCGAGGCCCGGACCGTACGCGGCGCCCACGAGCAGCACGCCCAGGGTCTGTCCGGTGATCGGCACGGGCGTGAACGGCAGCGAGAACGAGATCTGCGCGAGTC
>DASVGA010000071.1:0-2002 GCA_036379795.1 Actinomycetota bacterium
ATGCGACGCTCGCGTGCGTGGCCGGCTACTTGCACGACGTGGGCAACGCGCTCGCGCGCGACGCGCACGGACAGACGGGCGCGATCCTCGTGCACCAGGCGCTGCACGACACCGTGGCGCCAGCCGACCTGATGCCGATCATCGCCGCGGTCGCAAACCACGAGGAAGCCGAGGGCATCGCGGTCTCGCCCGTGTCCGCGGCCGTCATCTTGGCCGACAAGTCCGACGTGCATCGGAGCCGGGTGCGCACGAGTGGGCAGATCGACCTCGACATCCACGACCGGGTGAACTACGCCGTGGAGCAATCGTTCCTTCGGGTAGACTCCGCCGCCCGAACCGTCAGCCTCGAGCTGACGATCGACACCGGCATCAGCCAGGTCATGGAGTACTTCGAGATCTTCCTCGGGCGCATGCAGCTGTGCAGGGTGGCGGCCGAGCACCTCGATGCCCGGTTCCGCCTCGTGGTGAACGGAGCGGAGCTCGCGTGAGGCGCACGCGCGGCCTGTGGGCCTCGATCGTCTTCGTGCTCGTGCTCGTGCTGGCCTCGGTGGTCGCGTTCGCGACCGGGGCGATGCGGCCGATCCTCGGCCTCGATCTCGAAGGTGGGGTCTCGGTCACGCTCTCGGCGCCCGACGGCACCCCCGAAGACGTGATGGAGCAGGCCCGGACGAACATCGCGAACAGGGTCGACGCCTTCGGGGTGGGTGAGCCCGACATCGTCGTGTCGGGGTCGACGATCGAGGTGCAGATCCCCGGTCTCGGTCAGGGAACCATCGAGCGGCGCGCCGAGGCGCGCTCGTGCCTGGTCGGGCCCGACGGCGAGAACTATGGGTGTACCGAAGACCAGCAGGCGGCCGCGGACGCGCTCGCCGAGCTCACGGTCGTTCCCCAGGTTGCCGAGGCGTGCTTGGTCGATCCATCCGGCGCCGAGGTGGAGTGCTTCCCGACGCAGGAGATCGCGAAGCTCGCGAAGCGCGCCATCACCGTGGCGCCCCAGGCGGATGCCTCGGCGACCCCGAGCACGTCGGTCTCACCGTCCCCCGGGAACGCCGGCGGCGGCGATGCCCAGCGCTTCTGCCTCGTTGGCACGACCGGTGAGCAGCTCGATTGCTTCGGGTCTCGCAAGGAAGCCGAAGCGGCTCGCGCCGAGCTCACGGTCGAGGTCACGCAGGAGACGTTCTGCGTGACCGATGGGGCGGGAGCCGAGGATCAGCCCGGGGAAGGCTCCCCGACCGCGACGCCGACCCCGAGCGCGTCGGCTTCGTCATCGGTGAGCCCGACCGCGTCGCCGTCGCCCGCACCGACCGTGTTCTCGGGGCTCTCGCTCGGTGCGAACGAGCTTCCCTGTGGGCTCGCCACCGAGGCTGCCGCCACGGCTGCCGTCGGCGACGTGCGGGTGCGCACGGTCGCCACGCTCTTCTGCGTGATCAGCTCGGCCGAGGAGAACCTCGGGTGCTTCATCGACGAGACGTCGGCCGAGGAGCGGCTGCGCTCGACCGGACAGCAACGGCTCCTCGCCGTCATCGGACAGACCGCTCGGCTCGAGGAACGACCCGTGCTCGCCGTCGTGCCCCCCGAGGATCCGGCCTATGCGGCGACTCCCGTGACCTGCCCGACCGAGACCGAACGTGAGCGCCGGGCGTGCTCGTTCCCGGCGCTCGAGGATCAGGAGGTCGTGTACGAGGACGAGACGGGCAACCGCTTCCGGCTCGCCCCGGCCGTCATCGGGGGAGGCGATATCGCCGAGGCCAACGCGATCCTCGGCGGCGCGACCGGCTCCGAGTGGACGGTGTCGTTCCAGCTCACCGACGCAGCATCGGGCCGGTTCGCCGATGCCACCACCGCGGCGATCACGCTGCCGCCGCCGCAGAACCAGATCGCGATCGTCGTGGACCGCGTGGTGATCTCCTCGCCCACGGTGCAGGGGGCGATCACGGGCGGGACCGGCGAGATCACCGGTGGGTTCACCGAGGCGGAGGCGCGCGACCTCGCGACCGTGCTG
>DASVGA010000072.1:0-4732 GCA_036379795.1 Actinomycetota bacterium
CCCGTGTGCGGAGCACCGCCTACCATCCGCACAAATATATCTGATAGGAGGATCATGGACCGGCTCGTCGGACGCACCGCACTGATCACCGGAGCCGGGCACGGGCAGGGTGCGGCCGCCGCACGCCTCTTCGCGTCCGAAGGGGCCGCGGTGGCCGTCGCCGACATCCGGGGAGACCAGGCGGCAGGCGTGGTCGAAGAGATCGAGGCGGAAGGGGGTCGGGCGCTCGCGATCACCGCCGACGTGGCAGACGAAGGCGACGTCGAGCGCATGGTCGGCGAGACGGTCGCGGCATTCGGAGGACTCCAGATCCTCTACAACAATGCCGCCATCATGATCGCCGGCACGGTCGAGGACCTCGATCTCGAGGGGTGGAGCCGTCAGTTCGCGGTGAACGTGACCGGCCAGTTCCTGTGCTCGAAGCACGCGATGCCACATCTCAAGCGTGATGGCGGGACGATCATCAACACGGCCTCGACCGCGGGCATCGTGGGCGAGGCCGGCCTGGCCGGGTACTGCGCTACCACGGGCGCCGTCGTTAACCTGACGCGGGCGACGGCGCTCGACTACGCGCGCGACGGTGTTCGGGTCAACTGCATCTGTCCCGGCTGGATCGAGACGGGCTTCAACGATCCGGTGATCGCGAAGATGGGCGGCGACGACGCAGTGACGGCCGCGGTCGATGCCTACGTGCCGATGGGCCGTCAAGGCGTCGCCGAGGAGATCGCCGAGGTCGCGTTGTTCCTCGCCTCCGATGCATCGAGCCTCATGACCGGCTCGATCGTCGTGGCGGATGCTGGGTTGACGGCGATGTGAATCGTCGCCGGACGGTCGACGGTCGACGTTCGACGGGAGAAGCAGGAGAAGGGGGAATCGATGCGCACTCGGAACCGGATCGCGATACGCGCCACGCTGACGCTGGTGGTGATGACGCTGGTGGCGTCCTCGTGCGGAGGTGACGATGCAGTCGAGGGCAGTAACGATGCAGTCGAGCAGGAGACGGGCCCCGTCACGCTGCAGGTGATGAACTTCGCGAACTACATGCCCGAGGACATCGCGGAGCGCTTCAAGGAAGCGACGGGCCACTCGATCGAGCTCACGCTCACGAGCTCCAACGAGGATGCGCTCGCGAAGCTCGACGCCTCACCGGACGGCACGTACGACGTCGCGTTCCTCACGTCGCCGTTCGCCGAGGGGCTCATCAAGGCCGGTGCGCTCGAGCCGCTCGACCACGAGAAGCTGCCGAACCTGTCGAACCTGTACCCCGAGGCGACCCAGCTCGCGTTCGACGAGGGCAACGCGTTCTCGGTTCCGTACTCGTGGGGCACGACGGGCATCTGCTACCGCAAGGATCTCGTCGGCAACGAGACGATAGATTCCTGGAACGACCTGCTCGATCCGAGCCCGGCGCTGGCCGGAAAGATCACGATGCTCGACGAGGATCGCTGGATCCTCCTGCCCGCGCTGAAGACGCTCGGCTACTCGGTCAACACGACCAACCCCGACGAGCTGGCGGCGGCGGCGGACCTCTCGATCGAGGCCAAGCAGGGTCTGCTCGGCTACGACGCCGAGACCTTCTACACGAAGCTCGACAGCGGCGAGGCCGTCGCCGTCATGGGGTGGGACGGATGGTGTAACTACGTCGCCGACACCGAGCAGCTCGGCTGGGCGCTGCCCGAGGAAGGGTCCGACCTGTGGGCGGACATGATGGTGATCCCGAAGGGATCGGCGCGCCTCGACGCGGCGCATCAGTTCATCGACTTCCTGCTCGAGGTGGAGAACGGGCAGTGGGTAGCGGAGAACATCCTCTACAAGGTGCCGAACCAGGCGGCTATGGAGGCGCTCGACCCGGCCCTGCTCGAGACCTATCCGAACCTGGCGATGAGCCCCGCCGAGCTGCTCGCACAGGAGCCGCTGCGCGATCTCGGTGAGGGGCAGCCGGCCTTCACCGACGCCGTGACCCGAGTGAAGGCCTCGTGATCGGGGTCCTCGGGACCGGATGAGGGAACGCGGCTCGTTCGCAGGAGGTGTCGAGGCAGGCGTCGTGGCCTCGACACCTCCGCGCATCGGTGGTCTCGCGCGATCGCGCTACGGCCGGCTCACGCTGGCGCCCGCCTTCGTCTGGTGGGCGTTCTTCCTGTTGGCTCCGATCGGTCTGGTGCTCGTCTCGTCGTTCTTCCGGCGGGGGCCGTTCGGGGGCGTCGTCTACGAGCTGACCGGGGCCAACTACACGCGCGCCCTCGATCCGTTGTACCTGCGGGTGCTCTGGTACTCGATCCGCATGGCGCTCATCGCGACCGTGATCTGCGTGCTGGTCGGGTACCCGGCCGCGTCGTTCATCGCGACACGACCGAGCGCCCGAGCCCGCAACGCGCTGCTGGTGCTCGTGATCCTGCCCTTCTGGACGAACTTCCTGATCCGCACCTACTCCTGGATCGTGCTGTTGAACCGCGAAGGCGTCATCAATCGGAGCCTCATCTCGCTTGGCGTGATCGACGGGCCGCTGGACCTGCTCTACAACGACCTGGCCATCGTGCTCGGGCTCGTCTACGGCTACCTGCCGTTGATGATCCTGCCGATGTACGCCGCGCTCGAGCGGCTGAACCCCGAGGTGCTCGAGGCGGCTCAGGACCTCGGGTCGAGACCCTTCCGTGCTCTCCGCACGGTCACGTTGCCGCTCGTGGTGCCCGGCATCGTCGCGGGCTGCGTCTTCGTCTTCGTGCCGAGCCTCGGCAACTTCCCGGTGCCCCAGCTCCTGGGTGGAGGGCAGCGGATCATGATCGGCAACCTCGTCAACCAGCAGTTCCTGGACGCTCGCGATTGGCCGTTCGGCTCCACGCTCGCCCTCATGCTGATGGTCGTGCTTCTCGCCCTGCTCGTGGCGCAGTCATGGGTGCTGCGGCGCAGCCGGGAGATCGAGATCGATGGCTGAGGGCAGGCGGGGCGCGGGCGGCTGGCTGCGCGTGCACATGGCGCTGCTCTTCGGGTTCCTCTACCTGCCGCTCGTCGTGCTCGTGGTGCTCTCGTTCAACGACGCGCAGCGATCGGTCGTGAGCTGGCAAGGGTTCTCGACCCGGTGGTACGGGGAGGTGCTGCGTGACCCCACGATCGTGCGCGCGGTCACCACCACCCTGGTCGTCGCGGCCGCCGCGACCGCGATCTCGGTGGTGTTCGGCACGCTGCTCTCCTTGGGCCTCGAGCGGCATACGCGCAGCAGCGTGCTCGACAGCGCGGTCTTCTTCCCGATCCTCGTGCCCGACATCGTGACCGGCATCGCGCTGTTGTCGTTCTACTCGCTCATCCGCTTCTCGCTGGGCACGCGTTCCATCGTGATCGCGCACTCGGTCTTCGGCATCGCGTTCGTGGCGGCCATCGTGCGCACCCGGCTTCGCGGCTTCGACCGTTCGATCGAGGAAGCCTCGCTCGACCTCGGCGTGAAGGAGATCCCCACCTTCTTCCGCATCACGCTCCCCGTGATCTTCCCCGGGGTGCTCGCGGCGGCGCTCGTCGTGTTCACGCTCTCGGTCGACGAGTTCGTGATCGCGTACTTCACGGCGGGCCAGACCGTGACCTTCCCGATCAAGGTCTACTCGATGATCCGGTTCGGGGTGACGCCCGGCATCAACGCGGTCGCCACCATGATGCTCGCCTTCAGCATGGTGCTGATCGTGCTGGCGCTGGTGGTCAGCCGCCCGCGGAGCGGCGCCGCGGCGACCCCGGACCTCGATGGGCAGGAGATGATGGCTGCATGAGCGACGCCGCGGCGATGCCCTCCGGCGAGCGGTCGGTACCGGACGCCACCGGCGCTCCCGTGATCCGGATCGAGCACGCTGTGAAGCGCTTCGGCGACGTCGTGGCGCTCGACGGTGTGTCGATCGACATCCATGAGAACGAGTTCTTCGCCTTGCTGGGGCCGAGCGGCTGCGGCAAGACGACGTTGCTGCGAAGCATCGGCGGGTTCGAGCAGCTCTCAGAAGGGCGCATCCTGCTCGACGGCCGCGATCTCGGCGACGCGAGGCCGTACGAGCGACCCGTGAACATGATGTTCCAGTCCTACGCGTTGTTCCCGCACATGACGGTGCGTGGCAACGTCGCGTACGGCCTGCGTGCCGAGAAGCTGGGCAAGGAGGAGATCGCGAGCCGGGTCGACGAGGTGTTGCGCACGGTCGACCTCGTGCCCCTCGCCGACCGGCGTCCGCATCAGCTCTCCGGCGGTCAGCGTCAGCGGGTCGCCCTCGCGCGAGCGATCGTGAAGCGTCCGCGGGTGTTGCTGCTCGACGAGCCGCTCGCAGCGCTCGACCGCAAGCTGCGTCAGGAGATGCAGATCGAGCTGAAGCGCCTGCAGCACGAGGTCGGCCTGACCTTCGTCGTGGTGACCCACGATCAGGAGGAGGCCATGTCGATGGCCGACCGCATCGCGGTGATGCACCTGGGGCGCGTGCTGCAGATGGCGAGCCCTCAGGAGCTCTATGCGCGACCGGCCGACCACTTCGTGGCGGCGTTCGTCGGCAAGATGAACTTCCTGCCGGGCCGCGTCTCGGACGGCGGAGTCGAGGTCGATCGGGTGGGCCTGGTTCGTGCAGCCGTCGCAAGCCACGACGTCGGCGACGAGGTGTGGCTCGCCGTGCGACCCGAACAGGTGCGGCTGACCGACGACGACGCCACCACCGCCGAAGAACCTGGGGTGGGGGGCATGGTGGAGGCCGTCGCGTTCGTCGGCTCCCAGGTGCAC
>DASVGA010000073.1:0-5454 GCA_036379795.1 Actinomycetota bacterium
CGCCGGGCACGCCGCCGACGATCTCGTTGATCTCGTCGGCCGTCTCCTGCAGCTGCGCGAGATCCTGCCCGTAGATGCGGATCGTGATCGCCTCGCTGGAACCAGTCAGCACCTCGCGGATGCGCTCCTTGAGGTACGTGAGCACGTCTCGGTACAGACCCGGGTACCCGTCGACGACCTCCTGGATCTTCGCGAGCGTCTCGTCGTAGTCGACCGACGGATCGACGCTGATCCAGTTCTCACCGAAGTCGATGCCCACGACCTCGTCCATGTGCAGGGCCTGGCCGATGTGCGAACCGGCGTTGCGCACGCCGGGGATGTCGAGCAGCTCACTGTTGGCCCGCTGCGAGATGCGGTACATCTCCGGCTGCCCCGTGCCCGGCACCGTGAGCCAGTGCATCAGGAAGTCACGTTCCTTGAACGAGGGAAGCAGCGACTGCCCGAGGAGCGGAAGCGCGGAGATACCCATCACGGTCGTGAGGCCCACGGCCACGTAGGCACGGCGCGGCCGCATCACGATGCGCGAGAGCACGGCCTGGTACGCCCGCTGCATCGCCGGTACGACCGGAGACTCGCGGTGGCGAAGCGACTTGGGGTTGCGGAAGAAGATCAAACTCATCGCCGGCGTCACGGTCAACGCCACCACCATCGACGCGAGCAGGGCCAAGGCGTACGAGGTCGCGAGCGGCCGGAAGAACGACCCCGACAGGCCCTCGAGCATGAAGATCGGAGCCACGGCCACGATCTCGATCAGCGTCGCGTACACGATGGCGCTGCGGACCTCGAGCGATGCCTCGAGGATGACCCTGGCGGTCGAGGGCCCGGTGCCGTCGGCCGGACGCTGGCGCAACCGGCGCACCACGTTCTCGATATCGATGATCGCGTCGTCGACGATGTCGCCGAGCGCGATCACCATGCCGGCGAGGATCATCGTGTTGATCGTGGCGCCTCGCCAGTGCAGCACGAGCCCGGCGGCGACGAGCGACAAGGGGATCGCCACGACGCTGATCACAGCCGTGCGCCAGCTGTACAGGAACAGGCACAGCATCACGATCATCAAGATCGCGCCGAACCAGATCGCCCTGGACAGGTTGCTGATCGAGTCCTCGATGAACGTCGCCGGCCGGAAGATCGTCTCGTCGATCTCGATGCCGCGCAGCGCGGGCTTCAGCTCCTCGAGCGCGGCCTCGACCCCGCGGGTCACGTCGAGCGTGTTCGCCCAGGGCAGCTTCTCGACGATCAACATCAGGCCCCGTCCGTCGTTGATCACGGCGTCGCCCACGAGGGGCCACGTTCCACGCTTGAGCTTCGCCACGTCGCTGATCGTGAGTCGCTCGCCGGTCGTGGACTCGATCGGGATGTCGGCCAGATCCTCGGCGTCGACGATGGGCAGCACGTGCCTGATCGGATACCTGTTGGTGGGCGTGTCGATCACCCCGCCTCGCCCGATGTAATTGCCGTCGGAGTACTGCAGCAGCCCTGCATCCAACGCGTCGGCGACGGCCGTCGAGACCGCGTCGACGGTGACGCGGTGCTTGCGCAGCAACGTCGGAACGATCTGGATCGTGGGCATCTCGATGCGCTCACCCCAGATCGGCACGTTGGCCACGCCCGGAACCCGCATCAACCGCGAGCGGATCTTCCAGTAGGTGGTCATCGAGAGGTCGATCAGGTCCATGTTCGGATCGGTGGTCGTGAGCCCGATCTTCATGACGCGGCTCGTGGCCGACAGCGGCTGGATCATGAACGGAGGGCTCGCCCACGTGGGCAGCTGGGGCGAGATCTGGGAGATGCGCTCGGCCACGTGCTGGCGTGCCGTGAGCAGGTCGGTGCCGGGCTCGAAGATCATCTCAATCGACGACAAGGACTCGACCGACTTCGACCTGATCTCGTCGAGCCCCGGCACGCCGTTCAGGGTCTGCTCGAGCGGGATGGTGACGAGGTTCTCCACCTGGTTCGCGGACAGACCAAGCGAGGGTGTCTGCACCTCCACCTTGGGTGGCGCGAACTCGGGGAAAACGTCGACCGCCGAGTGGCGCAGCTGCTGCACGCCGAAGAACATCATCGCGGCGGCGAGCGCGACCACGAGGTATCGGAACTTGAGGCTCGAACCTACGATCCATCGAAGCATCGGGGGTGGTTTCCTTTCGCGGATTCGCTCTGTCAGGTTCCGAACTCGATCTCGGTGCCGTACAGCTCGGGCACGCCGACCGTCACGACCTGGGTGCCCGCGACCGGGCCCTTGCGGAGGATCGCCTCGGTCGAGGTCTCGCGCACGATGTGGATCGGCTCACGGATGTACACGCGGGGCTCGGGGTTCGTGTAGACCCAGAACTGACCGTGCGCGTCGAGGTAGACGGCGTCGTACGGCACGACCAGCCTCGACCCGCGCACTTCGACCGGAGCCGTCTCGATGCCCAGCCGCTCAACCGCCGAATCGATGAGGGTGACCTTGACCACCTCGGAGTTCTCGATCTCCTCGAGGGTGTAGGGCTGCTCCTCGATCACGTACTCGTCCTCGATCGTGCCCCCGCACGACGCCAGGAGCAGCGCCGCGAGGGGCACGACCGCGAGACGGGCCAGGCTGCGTCGCTGCACGGCCGCCACCTACCTCACCGCCGTGTCGACGTCGGGAACGACCACCAGATCCTCGGCCGAGGTGTCGAGCTCGGCGACGGACCCGTAGCGCAGGTACATAGCGGGCACCACCACGAGGGTCATGATCGTCGAGGTGACGAGCCCGCCCAGGATGACCGCCGACATCGGCCCGACGATCTCGAAGCCGGCCGATCCCCCGGCGAGGGCGAACGGCATGAACACCGCCGCGATGCCGAGTGCCGACGTCACGATCGGGAGCATGCGCTCGCGGGTCGCGCCGATGACGAGGTCGGCGCCGAACGGCAGGCCGTCGGCCTGCAGCCGCTGGTAGTGCCTGATGAGCGCAACGATGCCTCTGGCCGCGATCGCGAGCACCGCCGCGAACCCGGCGACCGAGCCGATCGTGACCTCACCACCCGTCGCCAGGGCGGCGAGCGCCCCGCCGGAGAGTGCCACCGGAAGCGCCAGGAAGGCCAGCACCGCCAGCCGCCAGCTGGCGAACGCCGCCTGCAACAGCAGGAAGATCGCGATCGCCGCGGCGACCATGACCGAGAGCACGCGAGAGCGAGCGGCGGCATCCTCACGGAAGCCACCCAGCAGCGTGGCGTGATGCTCGAGCGGGAACTGCACCCGCTCGATCGCCTGCTCCACGTCGTCGGCGACATCGCCGGCCCCACGACCCGAGATCCCTGCCGTGACGTCGACGTAGGACTCGACGGACTCGTGACGGATCGCCGTCCGGCTCGGCACGACCCGCACGTCGGCGACCTCGCCGAGGCGCACGAGCGTGCCGCTCGGGGTATCGATCAGCAGGTTCTCGACGTCGGCCACGCTCTCGCGGATCTCGGGGGTGCCCCAGACGGCCACGTCGAAGACCTTCTGCTCCTCGAACAGGTTGCCCACCACGAGGCCCGACAGCAGGGTGGTCGCGGCCCGGCGCACGTCGCCGGGCGCGAGACCGACCTCCTCGGCCTTCGCGATCACGGGCTGCACCTCGATCACCGGCTCGTCGGGCGGCAGCTGCACCTTCGGGGTGTCGAGCCCCTCGACGCCGTCGATCGCCGCCCGGACCTCCTCGGCTTTGTCGGCGAGGATCTCGGGGTTCGACCCGTACACGCGCACCACGATCTCGTCGTCTCCCCTGCCGAGCACGTCGGTGACCCGCTGCTCGGAGTAGGTCCGCACGTCGGTCGAGACCTCGGGAAGGCCCGCGGCCACCGACTCGATCGCGTCCATCGTCTCGGCATAGTCAGCTGATTCGCTCATGCCGACCCACACCTCGGCGGAGTTGACGTTCACGATCTGATCGGACTGGATGGCCCGTCCGACGTGGGCTCCCACGTCGTCGATGCCCGGCAGCGCCCGCAGCTCGTCGACCGCCTGCGCGGTGATGGCGTCCATCGCGGGCAGCGAGGTGCCCGGCTGCGCGTCGAGCCGCACGATCACGTCGCGTTCCTCGAGCACGGGCCGCATCGAACCCTCGAGGAACGGTGTGGCGACCAGACCCGCCACGATCAGCACGACGACGATCGCCACGGCGAGCCCGGCCTGCGGCACGAGGCGCGACGACGCACGCTGGAACGCCTCGCCCAGCCGTCGTGCCACCGGCGATTCGCCGAGGTCGTTCGCCGACCCGCCCATGAGCATCATGCCTAGGGCCGGGGTCACGGTGAGCGCGACGACGATCGACGCCGCGATCGCGATCAGGTAGGTGGTCGCGATCGGGGGCAGGAACGCGCCGGCTTCACCTTCCATGAAGAAGGCCGGAAGCAGCGCCGCCGCCACGATCAGCGATGCGAAGAGCATCGCGCTGCGCATCTCCGTCGCCGCCTCGATCAGCACCTGCCACGCGGGGACACCGTCGCCCTGCGCACGACGTGCACGGATGCGCTGCACCACGCTGTGCGAGTCGATCACGGCATCGTCGATCAACACGACGAGCGCCATCACCAAGCCGGCGAGCACCATTGTGTTCACGGTGGTCTCGGTGACGAAGAGCACGAGCCAGGCGGCGCCCAGCGACATCGCGACCGCCACCGCGCTCACGACCGCCGTGCGCCAGTTCAGCGAGAACGCTCCGAGCACGAGCAACAGCAGGACGGCGCCGATCACCGCGGCGCGTCCCAGGTTGTCGAACGAGCTGTCGATGAACTGGGCGGGGCGATAGATCGAGGTGTCCATCTGCAATCCCGGAAGACCGGGCGCGAGCTCTTCCAGCGACTCGTCGATGCCGTCGGCGACCTGGGGCGTGTTGGCATCGGGGAACTTCTCGATCACGAGGAGCAGACAGTTCTCCTCGGTGCAGAGGGCATCGCCGATCAGGGGCTGGTGATCCTCGACCACCTCGGTGACATCGCCGAGGGTCGTGGCAGAGCCCTGGGGCCCGTTGCCCGCGACCCCTTCGATCGGAACCTGCGCGAGCTCCTCGGGCGTCGAGATGGCTTGCTCGTGGAAGATGTGGATCCGCTCGTTCAACGTGTCGATGAAGCCACCCGTTCCGGGCGACGATGCCTCGAGGAAGCTGAGGGGCGAGACCTCGAGCGCGTTGCCGGCGGTCTCGATGACCTGGGCGAGCGAGACGCCCGCGTCGTTCAACCGCTCGGGGTCGACCAGCACCTGGAGCTGGCGGTCACGGAATCCCCACGTCGAGACGTTCGCGACGCCCTCGACGCCGAGCAGACGGGGGTTGATGACCCACTTCGCCAGGATCGACATCTCGATCGGGGTCAGCTCGTCGGACGTGAGCTTCACCATCGCCACGCGGCTCGTCGACGACACCGGCTGGATCATCTGGGGCGGATCGGCCACCTGGGGCAGGCCGGCGGCCGCGACGGCCTGGGTGAGCCGCTCGGCGAC
>DASVGA010000074.1:0-6703 GCA_036379795.1 Actinomycetota bacterium
CCGGCGAGCTCGCGCGGTTCCTTCCGCGACAGGTGGCCGACGGCTTGCTCAAGGGGCGGCTCCAGGCGACGGAGGAGTTCGAACGCCGCCGCATCACGGTGCTGTTCGCCGACATGGTGGGGTTCACCGACCTCGCGGAGAGCCTCGAGCCCGAGGAGCTCGCGGAGGTGTTGAACGCGTACCTCCGCGAGATGACGGCGGCGGTCATCGCCTGTGGCGGGTCGGTCGACAACCTGATCGGAGACGGAGTCATGGCCGTCTTCGGCGCCCCGCAGGAGATGCCGGAAGCCGAACAGGCATGGGACGCCGTGCAAGCGGCTATGGAGATGCATCGGCGTTGTCGTGGCCTTGCGGTCTCGTTCCGGGAACGCGGCATCCCCGCGGATCTGAACATCAGGGTGGGCATCAACACCGCGCATTGCACGATCGGCGTCTTCGGCAGCGAGGTCATGCGCGCCTACATGGCCGTGGGTTTCGCGGTCAACGTCGCGGCTCGTCTGCAGACCGCGGCCGACCCCGGCTCGATCCTCTGCGGCTTCCGCACCTATGCGTTGGTGAAAGAGCGCGTGAAGGCCGAGGAACGCGGCGCGCTCAAGGTGAAGGGGGCAGCTCGCCCCGTGGAAGCCTGGGAGATCGTCGGCTTGACCGACCACTGAAAGCTCGGGGCGTCACGCGTTGCGCGCCGTCACCGTGCCGACCATGCCGGCCTCGTAGTGTCCGGGCACGTGGCAGCCGTACTCGAGCGCTCCTTCACCGACGAACCTCATCGCGATCGTCTCCGTCTCACCCGGTTCGAGCGTCACGGCGAACGGCTGATCGGTCATCATCTGGCCGGGAGACTGCCCCATCTGGTCTCCGTGATGCGCCCGCATCGCCTCCGGGGCGAGCATGAACTCATGGACCGTCGCGCCCGGGTTCGTGACCTCGAACGCGACCGTCTCGCCCACGAGGACATCGATCACCGGTGGATCGAACGTCAGCTGATCGAGCGTCTCGACCCGGACGATCCGGTCTGCTACGTCGACCTTCGCGGGTCGTGCGACACCCGCCGTCATCGCACCCGTGCTCGGGGCCATGCCGCCGTTCATGTGTCCGCCTTGCATGCTCGGCGAGCTCGATAGAGACCCGTCGTCTGCCGTGCATGCCCCGAGCAACGTGACGATCGCGGCACCGGCGAGCACCAGTCGTGCCCATGACCGCCATGTGCGTCCACCGACCACCTTCGTGTCCTGGGTGGATCCCTCCTCGGTCATCGCCGAGCCTCCTCTCGCTTCCAACTCTATACCCCTATAGGGTATACAAGGAGCGCGAGGAACAGGGGGCCGAAGGGCCCTATCTTCCAGGGCCTTGCCACGGTCGGTCATGCTCGGTCGGGGCGCTCTTCCGCGATCCGGTGCGCGGATGCGACGTCGCCCTTGCGCTCGAACATCGCGAGCGCCTCGTCGAACGCCTCGGTGGCCTCGTGCTCACGTCCGGCCGCGAACAGCACGTGACCGTGTACCCGCTCGGTCTCGGCCTGGAACGTCAGGTAGTCCGTTGGCTCGAGCAGGTCGCGCGCCCGCTCAACCGCCTCGAGGGCGCGCCCGTGCTCGCCCCGGGTGGAGGCCAACCTCGCCTCGACCCACCCGATCGGCACGAGTGCCGCGAAATCGTCGTCGGCGGTCATCGCGCGGGCGGGGGGGAGCAACTCGTCGGCGAGGTCGAATGATCCGCGGTGACACGCGTAGTACGCCGTCAACGCCGTCATCGTCGAGTTCGCCCCGGTCTCGCCGATCTCGTCGTACACGGCCTTGACGGCGAGGCCCCAGGTGATCGCATCGTCGACCCGCCCCAGTCGCCACAGGCACTCCGCGGGGATCTGTCCGTTGAGGTAGCGGAGGTTCGGGTCGCCCAGTTCCTCGTAGATGGCGTCCAGCTCCGCGATCGATTCATCGTACGAGTCGGCATCGTCGTACATCGACTGGATCATCGCGCGCCAGCGGGTGGCGCGGCTGCGACCGAGGAGCGAACCGCCGTGGATCCGCTCCACATCCACGTCGCTGGCGATCCCCTCGGCGACCGGCACCGGGCCCCAGGCGACGGCCCCCGCGAGGCCGAACGCGACGTGGCGGCGGTCGAGGAAGGACAGCCGGTCCACTCGCGGCAACAGCCGCAGCGCGGTCTCTCGGTAGGTGTTCGAATCACCGCGGAAGAAGCGCTGTCGAGCGTACGAGAGCTCACACTTGTCGATCACCACCTGATCGCCGAGGCGCGCCGCCTCGTCGCGGAGTGCCAGCAGGAGGCGTTGGCTGTCGTCGAGGCGCCACGTCGGGTCGGTCTGCTCTCGTGCGCTCAGCGCGACGAGCTCGGCCCGGATCCTGATCGCGGGATCGCGTGTTCCTTCGACCAGTGCTGTCGCAAGCGGCGCGGCGTCGGTGAACCTACTCTGCTCGAGCAGGAGCTCGGCGAGCTCGACCCGGGCGCGGTCGTGCGTCTCGTCGTTCGAGGCGCCGACCGCCCGCTCCAGCAGGTGTGTCGCGGTCGGCAGATCGCCGCGCGTCAGAGCGCGGTTGGCCGACGCGCGCAGCGCTTCGGCGGCCCGGTTGCCGAGTGCCTGGGTGCGCTCATCGTCGATGCCGAGTTCGCGACGGTATCGCCACGCCTGTTCGAGGTGGTGCCCGAGGATCTCGACGTAGTCGTCACGGCGCTCGCCGCTCACGCGCTCGAGCCATGCAGCGAAGCGCTCGTGCAGGTCCGCCCGCTGTTCCTTCGGCATGGCCTGATAGGCCGCATCGCGGATCAACAGGTGTCGGAACCGGAACGCGTCCTCACCCGCGAACTCCGGTCGGTCTGGCCGGATCAGCTCCTTGCGGGCGAGCGTGAGCAGGCGAGGTCGCACCTGCGCGCGCAGCCCCTCCGGCACGAGCGAGGTCACCGCGCCGGCGTGGAACACCTTTCCCTCCACGGCGCCGCGTTCCATCACTGCGCGCTCCTCCGCGTCGAGGCGGTCCAGGCGCGCGGCGAGCAGCAACTGGATCGTGGGCGGCACCGTGAGGTCGGCGAGATCCTCGGCGGCGCGCCACATCTGCCCGTCGAAGCCCAGCAGCCCGTCGTCGATCAGCATGCCGACCATCTCTTCGACGAACAGCGGATTGCCGTCGGCCGCCGCGAGGATGCGCTCACGCGCCGCTGCCGGCAGGTCGTTGTCGCCGAGCAAGTTATCGAGCAATTCGGTGGCCGCGTCGCCCGGCAACGGCTCGAGCAGGATGGTCGTCGCGTTCACCTTGCCCCCACCCCATCCCGAGCGCAGTTCGAGCAGCTCGGGCCGCGCGACCATGAGCAGCAGCACCGGTGCGTCGCGGGTCCAATCGGCCAGGTGTTCCACGAGATCGAGCAGCAGAGGTTCGGCCCAGTGCAGGTCATCGATCTCCAGCACCAGCGGTCGTGACCTCGCCAGATGCTCGAACAGCTTGCGAGCGGCCCATGCGGTGTCCTCCGCACCTGCGGGCTCGGCCCACCCGAGCACGCCGCCGAGCGCGCCCGCGATGGTGGCCGCGTCGTCGGCACCGTCGAGCAAGGTTTCCACGGCGGCCTTCATGGTCGTCGCATCGGCGCCGTCGGCCAGCCCGGCCGCCTCGCGCACGATCTCGGCGAGCGCGTAGTACGTGATGCCCTCGCCGTAGGACAGGCACCGTCCACGCAGGATGCGAGCGTCGGCCGCCCTGGCGAGGAACTCCCGCACGAGCCGTGACTTGCCCACCCCCGCAGCACCGAGCAGCGTGAAGAGGTGCGAGGTGCGCTCGTCGACGACCCGGCGCAGCGCCTGCCGAAGGATCTCGAGCTCCTTGTCGCGTCCGACCATCGGTGCGTCGAGGTTGCGCACGTGCCCGGCAGTGTCGGTCAGCACCTCGAGCAGGCGGAATGCGGGCACCAGCTCGGACTTGCCCTTCAGCTCGAGCGGCGCGACCGTCTCGACCCGCACGGCGTCCTTCACCAGCCGGTGGGTCGAGCCCCCGATCAGCACCTCGCCCGCGCCGGCCGCCTGCTCCAACCGCGCAGCGACGTTCACCGTGTCGCCGGTCACGAGACGCTGCCCGGCGCCTGGGTCGCCCGACACGACCTCGCCCGTGTTGACCCCGATGCGGATGCGGACCTCGACGCCGTGGTCCTTGCGCAGGTCGTCGTTGAGCAGTTCGAGGGCGCGCTGCATGCCCTCGGCGGCGCGGACGGCGCGCAACGGGTCGTCCTCGTGGAGCCGGGGGATACCGAACACCGCCATCACGGCGTCGCCGATGTACTTCTCGACCGTGCCGCCGTGCCGCTCGATGACACCCGCCATCGCGTCGAAGTAGCGGGCCTGCACGCGGCGGAGGGCCTCGGGGTCGAGCCGCTCGCCGATCGCCGTCGAGCCCGCCATGTCGGCGAACACGACCGTGACGACCTTGCGGCTCTCGCTGGCTGGCTCCGCGACCGCGGTGAGCGACGTACCGCACTCGAGGCAGAACTTCGCCCCCTCGGGATTCTCCTGGCCGCATGCAGAGCAGCGCATCAGGTCATCGTACGGTCCCGTGTACCTCGGCTGAGACCGGGAGCTTCTATCGGTCGGCCGAGTGCCGGCTCGCGATGTCGCCGATGATCTCGGCGAGCTCCTTCGGACGTGACCACATCGGCCAGTGGCTCGTCGGCAGGTCCACGTAGGTGACGTCGCGCAGCTCCATGAGACCTCCCAACCACGTCTGCCCCTCGGCGGCCGCATCGCGGTAGTCCTGCGAGGTATAGGCGGTCGCGATGACGGTGCTCGGTACGTCGAGCCGCGCGTCGTTCGTCAACTCGGGTGCATCGCGCATCGCGCCGGCCGGCTCGGGCACGGCTCGGCGGCGGAAGGTCTCGAGGTGCTCATCGGTCAACCCGTCGAGGTTCTCCTGCTCCGCGAGCTGATCGTGCGAGGGCAGCGGATGCTCGACGTCGTCGAAGTCGGGGTCGAGCGCGGCGGTCGAAGGGCCGGTGTCGACGTAGACCATGTGCGCGATGCGTTCGGGAACGCGGTCGGTCGCGCCGTAGCCCGGCACACCGGCGCCGCTGTGAACCGCAAGCACCACGGGCTCGTCCGCGGCGCGAACCGCATCGCAGATCGCCTCGATGTGGTCGTTCAGGGTGATCGAGGATCGGTCGGTATCGACGGACTCGAGCCCGGGAAGCGTCAGCGCGGTGACGTCGTGGCCGTCGACGCCCAGCAGGTCGACGACCTCGCGCCACGCCCAGGCGCCGAGCCAGAACCCAGGAACCAAGATGATCGGTGCGTTCGTCATGCTCCGACCTTAGGGTCGAGCACCGACAACCGTCCAGGTGCGGTCAGTGCGGGCGATCCTCGCCGACCAGGCCGTCGATGGATTCACGGATGATGTCGGCGTGGCCCACGTGGCGCGCGTACTCCTCGAGGGTGTCGAGCACGACTCGCCGTAGGTTGGGAGACCGACCCTCGTCATCCTTCATGCTCGTGACCGTCTGGTCCATACCGCCATCGGCGAGCGCCTCGTCGAGCACGACGCGCGAGCGAGCCACGGCTTCTCGCCAGAGCGCGTAGAGCTGCTCAGGCGTGTCGTCGGCGGCCGAGTGCCACTCCCAGTCGGGGTCGGCGTCCCAGTCAACCGCATCCCACGGCGGGGGCATCGCTCTGCCTCCGATCCTGTGGGTGAACTTGTCGTCCTCGACCAGCGCCAGGTGCTTCAGCAGCCCGCCCAGGGTGATCGTCGAGGCGGCGGTGGTGGCTCGGAGGCCGGCTGTGTCGAGGTCTCCGCACTTCCACGCGAGGGTCGCACGTTGTCGCTCGAGCGCCGCCACGATCTGGGAAGCCTCGTCACCCGCGAGGGGCGGCTCCGGCCATGGTTCCGCCGTCGGATCGCTCATGTCCAAACGGCGAGTCTAGCCGCGACGAGCCTTACAAGGCGGCCGGGCAGGCGGCTGCCAACTCCGGGCGCGCTCTGGGTGAAACGAACGACGAGCGTCGCGTGGTTGGGACTGGCACTCATCGCGGCGGGAACGATACCGGCGCTGTGGGCGGCCGGAGAGTTGATTGGGAGGGATGCTCGAGGTCCCGCGTCATCGGTGGAGCGGTCTGGCGATGGTTCCCCTGCTCATGGGCGTCGCTCTCAAGGCTTTCGGGCTCCTCCGCATCCGGGGTCGCCAGGCCTGAGCAGCGTCTCTGCGGCGCTCGGGCGCACCGTGAAGAGCAGCGCGCCTCATGGATCGGCTGCCGGCCGCGTGGCGTCGCTCCTCCGGTTCCACGTCGGAAGTGCTCGGGCCAGCGACGGTGTTCCCGATGCCTCGATCCGGCCGTCGAGCAGCGCGTCACGCCACTCGATCCTGCCGAGATGCCATTCGGCCAATGCCCTTGGTTGGGCTTTCACGATCACGTCCTCATCGAAGCCCGGCTGGTGCAGGCATACCTCCGATCGCTCCGCGTCGAAGATGATCCACAACGCCGACCCCGTGCCTCGAAGGGCAGGGAAGTCGAACCGGACGACCACGCGTCGGGCCGGCAGTCGATCGAGCGCCAGGTACCAGTGCACCCACGCGTGCAGGACCATGCCGGGGTCGAGATGCTCGGGCGCGAGCTCGATCCACCGCTCACCCCACCGACCCATCGCGGCCATCACGTCGCCGAGGTCGCGACCGGCCTCGCTCGGCCGGTACACGAAGCCGCGACCGCTGGCGTTCGGCGTCG
>DASVGA010000075.1:0-3488 GCA_036379795.1 Actinomycetota bacterium
CGATCTACGCGCTCGCCCTCATCGGGCTGTACGGCGTGAGCGCCTCCTACCACTTGGGCGACTGGACCGAGGCGGCGTACGCGCGCATGCGTCGGCTCGATCACTCGATGATCTTCGTGCTGATCGCCGGCACCTACACGCCGTTCTGCCTGCTCGTGTTGCAGGGCACGCTCGCGACGGCCGTGCTGGTCGCCGTCTGGGCGGGGGCTGCGGTGGGCGTCGCGACGAAGCTCTACCGAGTCGATCTACACGTGCTCTCGGGGTTCATGTACATCGGATTGGGGTGGCTCGTCGTCGTGAGCCTGCCGGCGTTGTTGCGTGGCCTCGACGTACCCGAGACCGTGCTGCTGATCGCGGGCGGCTTGATCTATTCGCTCGGCGCGCTGGCGCTCGCGACCAATCGACCGAACCCGTGGCCGCGCACCTTCGGTTACCACGAGGTGTGGCACGCCGCCACGATCGCGGCCGCTGCGTGCCAGTACGCGTCGATCGCCTTGGTCGTACTCGGCCGGCGGAGCTGACCGCCGACCGTTCCACCGCCTTCGCTACAGCAGGGCGGTGAGGTCGCTGATCGATCGGTGCCCGTTCATGTCGGTGGGCCGTCCCTCGAGCGCTTCTTCGGGGCGCAGGATCACGAACGTCTGCAGCCCGACCGCTGCCGCACCGTCGCAGTAGCGGATCTGGTCGTCGACGAAGACCGATCGAGCCGGTTCCGGGTCGCCGACGCGTCTGAGCGCCTCTCGGTAGATCGCCGGCTCGGGCTTCATCGCGCCCACCTCGAACGACAGGATCACCGCATCGAACTCCCGCTCGAGCCCAAGCCGATCGACGATCGGACGCGTGTTGTGCGAGCAGTTGCTCACGAGCGCGGTCGGCACGCCTCGGCTCTTCAGCGCTCGAACCACCTCGAGGGAATCGTCGTAGAGGCGAACCGAGGCGGCCATCTCGGCCTCCATCTCCATGAGCTCGCCGAGCAGCTCGGGCGTCGTCTCGACGTCGGCGGCCGCGAGCACCGCCGTGAGGTCCGCTTCGGTGTCGGCGTTCGCGCCCGTGCTGCGAGCTGGGCGTGTCTGGCTGAAGGCATGGCCGAGCACCTCGCGCGGCACACCAACACGCTCGGCGAGACGCCCCTGCCACGAGTACCAATCGCTCCACACGAGCGTGTCGTACAGATCGAGCAACACCGCGTCGTAGCTCGCGATCGGGCGGTCGATCTGCATGCGAGCGACGCTACCAGGGCACGCGGTCTACTCGGACCAGAGGCCGGCGAGGTAGGCGTCGACGTCGACGCGGCCCGTCAGATCGACCGTCTCGGGGGCGGCGCCGACACGGGGGCCGATCTCTGCGAACGTCTCGCGGACCGACGCCGGCTCGAGGAAGCGTGAGAGCTGGGAGTAGGAGTGCGGGTCGCCCGTGGGCCGGCGGTAGTAGCGCATCGGCCGGTACACGTGCAGGGCGTCGCGAGCTCGGGTGAGCGCCACGTACAGCAGGCGCCGTTCCTCTTCGATCTCGTCGTCGTCTCCGGTCGCCATGTCGCTCGGGATCATGCCGTCGGCCGCGTGGATCACGTGCACGACGTCGAACTCGAGCCCCTTGGCGGAATGGATCGTCGAGAGCACGAGCCAGTCCTCGTCGAGCAGGGGAGGTCCGGCGAGATCTCCCGTCGAGGACGGAGGGTCGAGCGTGAGCTCGGCCAGGAAGCGTCCGCGCGCCTCGTACCCGGCAGCGAGCGCGGCAAGCTGGTCGAGGTCGCGCATGCGCGCGGCCGACGCGTCGTAGCGCCGTGCGAACACCGGCGCGAGGAACTCGCGCAGCCGCTCGATCTGCGCTGCCGGGGAGAGCACGGTCTCGTCGGCGCAGCCGCGGAGCGCCGACCTGAGCTGTTGCACTGCGGCGAGCGCGCTCCGCGGCACCTCGACCGGCTCGTCGAGGAACCGCACGAGCGGCGAGATCCGCTCCGGGCTCTCCGGCGGTCCGACGCGTACGCCGATCTGCTCCATGAGCCGTCGCGCCGTCGCGGGACCCATGCCGTCGGGGAGCTGCAGCACCCGGAACCAGGCCACCTCGTCGTGCGGGTTCTCGAGCACGCGCAGGATCGCGAGCGTGTCCTTCACGTGCGCGGCTTCCATGAACTTGAGCCCGCCATACTTCACGAACGGGATGTTCCGTCGAGTGAGCTCGACCTCGAGGTGGTCGCTGTGGTGGGCCGCCCGGAACAGCACCGCTTGCTCCTTGAGCGGCACGCCCTGCTCGCGATGGCCGAGCACCGCCTCGCACACGGCGTCGCACTGCTCGGCCTCGTCGAGGCAGGTGCGCAACGCGGGCACGCGATCGCCGCGGCGGGCCGACCACAAGGTCTTGTCGTGACGCTGCGGGCTCAACGCGATCACGGCGTTCGACGACGCGAGCAGGCTCGGCGTCGACCGGTAGTTCTGCTCGAGCCGCACGACCCTCGCTCCGCGGAAGCGTGCCGGGAACTCCAGGATGTTGCGCACGGTCGCCGCTCGGAACCCGTAGATCGACTGCGCGTCGTCTCCCACGACCGTGAGGTTGCGCGCGGTGCCCTCGGGCCGCAGCCCCTCCAGGATGTCGGCCTGCAAGGCGTTCGTGTCCTGGTACTCGTCGACCAGCACGTGATCGAACATCTCGGCGAGCTGGGTGCGCGTGGCCGGGGACGTGGCGAGCGCCTTCCAGAACAGGAGCAGGTCGTCGTAGTCGAGCACCTGTTGTGCGCGCTTGCGCTCGGTGTAGGCGCCGAAGATGCGCCGGATGCCCTCGGCCTCGTCGAGGCACCAGGGGTACCGGCGCTTCAACACCTCGCTCAGCGGCTCCCCGGCGTTGACCGTTCGGGAGTAGATGCCGACGAGCGTCTCCTTGCGCGGGAAGCGCCGCTGCGTGCCCGCGTATCCGAGCTCATCTCGGAGCAGGTTCATCACGTCGGCGGCGTCGGACTGGTCGAGCACCGTGAATGCGGGGTCGAGGCCGAGGGCGCGCCCGTGCAGCCGCAGCAGACGGTTGCCGATCGCATGGAAGGTGCCGCTCCAGATGCGGGAAGCGTCGATGCCCGCATCGAGGGCTCCCGCGATGCGCTCGGCCCGCGACGTCATCTCGCGCGCGGCTCGGCGGCTGAAGGTGAGCAGCAGCATGCGCTCGGGTCGCACGCCCTGGGACACGAGCCATGCGACCCTCGAGGCGAGCGTGGTGGTCTTGCCCGTGCCGGCGCCGGCGACGACGAGCAGC
Organism: Actinomycetota bacterium; assembly: GCA_036379795.1. Lineage (GTDB taxonomy): Bacteria > Actinomycetota > UBA4738 > UBA4738 > HRBIN12 > JAOUEA01. The sequence continues at coordinate 3,241 of DASVGA010000075.1, forward strand.
GGCCCGTCGCCGTGGGTGACCGCCTCGCGCTGCACGCCGTTGAGTGTCTCGAACATGTGTTCGGTGATGGTATACCGCCGTCGGCGGCCTCGGCGGCAAGCGTTCAGAGGTGACACGCGGAGCGTGGCCCGCGAGCATGAGGGCGATATGGAACCCGAACCTGAACGCGACGAGCGACCCGAGATCCGGGTGCGCACCGACGGGCCCTACCTCGTGCGGGGCGGCGTCCCGGTCGGGCGCACGGCTCA
>DASVGA010000076.1:0-9502 GCA_036379795.1 Actinomycetota bacterium
ACGGTTCGAGGATCGCATTCACATCGGAAGCTAGCGGTGGATGGCAGATCTTCGTGATGCGAGCCGACGGCTCGGAGAGGCGTGCAGTGTCGGCCGTCGACAACGAGGGGATCGGAGGGTACTCGCCGACCTGGTCGCCCGACGGGAAGTCGATCGCGTTCGAGGTCTATCGTGATCCAGATTGGGACCTCTTCGTCGTCGATGCCGATGGCACCGACCAGAGGCAACTTACAGACGGTTTGGGCGATGAGAAACGTCCGACTTGGGCACCGGATGGCTCGAGGATCGCCTTCATGCAGAGCCCTGTCGGATCAGGCGATCTCGGTCCTAACACGGGATTCTTCGACGTGTACACGATCGATCCAGACGGGTCCGGAGAGTCGAGACTCACGAACACCACCGGAGGTGCGCCGGGATCACTCACGTGGGGATCCATCCCGACGCAGCCGTAGCTCTGCGGCTACTTCGAGATGGTGACCCAGAGGGCGGCGAGGACCGCGAGGATCATGATGCCCATCAGGATGAACTGCACGCTTCCCTGCTCGAGGAGGGGAAGCTCCAGGTTCGCGATCATCATCGTCTCCTCGTGATCGGCTAAGCGGGGCCGTACCAGGCGGGCGCGCCGCCTCCGGTCAGGAACTCCTTACGCTTGCGCTCGGCGCGATCGAGCAACGGCAGGAACGCCACGAACAGCACGATCGAGCCGCCCAGGAACATGTACGAGTAGCGCGGCACGCTTCCGGTGTCGTAGTAGAGCGAGACGGTCCACAGCGGTCCGCCGCCGGTGTAGTGCGACTGGATCACGGCGAGCTTGGTGTCGCCGTCGCGAGCGAAGCTGATGGAGTCGATCGCGAACTGACTGCCCTGGATCGCGGTGGGGGCGGTCTCTTCGATGCCGAGCTCCTCGTTGGTCTTCTCGGCCAGGAACGACGTGACGGCGCCGCCTGCGCTCTGCACGTCGGCGTTCGACGACTCCGCCACTTCCCATGGGTCCTCGGGCCAACTGGTGAACGTCTCGTATCGGTCCGAGGTCTCGTCGACCGCCGCTTCGAGCGCGATCCAGGCGGGCTCGGCGCCGCGGGGTCCGAGGTTCGTGGGCGTCTCGAGGCCTTGGGACCAGAAGCCGAAGAGCCAGAGCGCGGACTGCAGGACCATCCAGCCCGAGAGCGAGACCATGAGCACCAGGAAGCCGAGCCACCGGCCGAAGATCGCCGAGAGCATGAGCATCGTGCTGAAGATGAACAGGGTGAAGCCCATGATCGTGACGCCGGCGCCCTTCCAGAGCGTGGCGCACTCGATCGTGAATCCCAGACAGCTGTGCTGCTCCATCTACGGGTCCCTCGGATTCACGGACGATTCTTCGAGTGCCCTCGCTGAGGCCTCTTCGTTCAAGCAGACGTTGTCTTCGAACGGCACGTTTTCGGAGCTCATCTGCACGAGGTACACGACGAGGTCGTTGATCTGCTGGTCGTTGAGAGCACCCTGATACCTGATGCTCCACGAGGGCATGGCGCCACGCCCCTCTTCGATCACCTGGTAGATGTCGTCCTGCGACATGATCGCCGGGTGAGGCGGGGTACCGAAGGGACCCGCGCAGATGTTCGTGAGGTTGGCCGACTGCACGACGGTGGCCCCCGCCTGGATAGCCTGACCGCGCAGCTCCGGCCCGTGGCAACGCATACATCCCACGCCGAGCTGGTTCTCCTCGGTGAAGGCCTGCACGGCGAGCTCACCCCGATCGAAGCCGATCGCGAGCAGCTCGTCTTCCTGACGCTGGTTCGCCGAGGGCTCGCTCAGCCAGTTGAAGGGGATCAGGATCGCGAAGAAGACGACGAGCACGATGCCCCAGCCCTGCAGCTTCTGCAGCAGCGGGGTCTCGAGGGCGGCGTCGGCCGGGCCGGGTCGCATGCCGCTCGGGATGTCGAGCGCCTGCTCGGTCTGCCGGCTGCGGAAGTACAGCGCCATGCCGGCCACCGCCACGAAGATCAGGCCGAGCACCAGCAGGATCACGCCTGCGATGTTCGTTGCCGCCACGATCCCTGGCATCGCCTTCGCTCGCTCCTGTCGTTATCCGGTCGCCACGCAGAACGGGCCCTGCGGGGGCTGGGTGACGGTGTCGGTGCCACGCGGTGGCCCGAGGATGACCTCCGACGTGTCGACGACGACGTTGCCGTCGGTGATCTCGAGCTTGAACCGGTCCATGCCGCGAGGCGCGGGACCGAGCTGGTACTCACCGGCGCCGTTGTACTTGGATCCGTGGCAGGGGCATTCGAACCACTTCGACGAGCCGCAGTACGGCACTCGGCAACCGAGGTGTACGCACCGCTGATACAGGGGCATGATCCCTTCCGCCGCGACACCCTCTTCCTCGTAGTTGATGTCGCCGCTCGCGCTGCCGCCATAACCGACGGCGTAGAAGCGTCCGGTGCCGTTGTACGCGACGCCTGACTCTCGGATCTCGGACTTGAGGTCGTCGACGCTCCCGGCGTCGACGAGCGACCCGAACCCACCTTTGAGTGCCGGCCACAAGAACGCGATCGAGGCGCCGCCGAACACGGCGCCGAAGAGCATGAGCGAGTTCAGCCATGAGCGGCGGAAGAAGTCACGACGCGAGACGGCGACGACCGGCTTGTCGGCCACCTCGATCGAGCCGTCGGCCGTTGCGCGCGCGGCGCGGTTCGCCCGCACGAACGATAGTCCGAACACGATCGCGAAGATGTCGAGCACCACGAACGCGACGATCGCGGCGACGAGCGGTGCGGAGACCCCCACCAGGTTGCTCATAGCTCGAAGAACACCCCCTGCGCCCACGGCCAGACCCAGTTGTAGCCGGGGCCGCGGAAGAACGAGCCGATGATCGTGAGGATGCCCCCGAACATGAACAGGATCGTGAACATCGTGATCGCGATCTTGCGGTCGCCCGGCTTGTTGCTCGGGTTGCGGTCCACGTAGGGCACCGCGGCGAGCCCGACCAGGATGAAGGTCGGGATCGTGATGCCCGCCACCATCGGGTGGAAGTACCGCAGCAGCTCCTGCAACCCGAGGAAGTACCACGGCGCCTTCGACGGGTTCGGCGTGAGGTTCGGGTTCGCGAGCTCGCGCAACGGTGCGTTGATGAAGGTCGAGAACAGCGTGAGCCCGGCCATGAGGATGAACATGGCCACGAACTCCTCGATCAACAGGTGCGGCCAGACGTTCACCCGATCGCCCTGCTCACGCTCGACCCGCTGGATGCCTTCGGGCGGCACGAGCGCCAACAGGCGGTGCTTGTCCTCGGCGCCCTTCTTCGGCGTCGGCAGGTTCCCCGTCGGAAGCGGGGCCTCACGCACGGGTGTGGTGACCGAGGCGGCGACGGCGACGGGAGCCCCGGCGCTCGCGGCGGCAGCAGCGGGTGCAGCCCCCGGCGCGGCCGCGCCTCCGTTCCCGCCCGCGGCAGCGGCAGCCGCGGCCGGCTTGGCCCCGGCCGCCTCGTGCTTGGCGGCTTCCTCCGGGTTGGCCACGCGGAACGCCCGCACGGCGGCCGAGCGCGCGCGCCCCTCGGCGACACGGCGGTCGGTGCCCTTCGCGAGCTCGGCCTCGAGCGTGGAGTCGAAGACTCCTTGGTCGAGCGGGGTGTCTTCCTTGGCCATGTCCTCGTGTGTCCCCTGAGCCTGTCTAGAGCGGTCCCGAGATGCCGCCGTCCTTGCGGATGCGCCAGAAGTGCACGGCGAGGAAGATCACCAGCACGAACGGCAGCGCGATCACGTGCAACGTGTACCAACGCAGCAGCGTCTCCGGCCCGACGACCACGCCGCCGAGCAACAGGAAGTTGGCCTGCTTCGCGATGAGCGGGGAGTACCCGGCGAGCGAGGTGCCGACCGTCACGGCCCAGATCGCGAGCTGGTCCCACGGCAGCAGGTAGCCGGTGAACGACAGTCCGAGCGTGAGGAAGAGCAGGATCACGCCGACCACCCAGTTGAACTCACGCGGCGGCTTGTACGCGCCGGTGTAGAACACCCGCGCCATGTGCAGCGTGACGCTGAACACCATGAGGTGTGCGCCCCACCGATGCAGGTTGCGCACCAGGTCGCCGAAGAACACCGACGTTCGGATGTTCTGCATGTCGGTGAACGCCTGCGCGCCGCCGATGTCGGCCGTCGGCCGGTAGAAGAACATCAGGAAGATGCCGGTGATCGTGAGCAGGATGAACAGGAAGAACGACAGCCCGCCGAGGCAGAACGTGTAGGTCAGCTTGAGCCCGTGGCGCTTCACCTTGACCGGATGCAGGTGGTACAGCACGTTGTTCATCGTCGCGAGGGCCCGGTCGCGCGAGGTGTCCTTGTAGCCCTTGCGGAAGATCGACCCCGGCCGGAAGATCGACTTCCAGACCTCGGTGTCGCGCAGGCGCTCACCGAGGTCGCCCGGTGACGGCGGCTTCAGCTTCACGCCCTCTCCTTTCGCGCTAGCGCCTTCGGCTGCATGAGCGCACGCCACGCCCTCCCGTTCATTCGGCCTCGGCCTGCGACGTCGGAACCTCGGCCATCGTCCGCGAACCGCCCTTGGAACCCTCAGGCAGTCGCGCATAGTACAGCGTGTCGGTCGGGCAGCGATCGACGCAGACCGAACAGCGGGTGCAGGCGAGGTCGTCGACGACGAAGATCGCGGTCGAGCCGCCGACCTCGTCGCCGACGGCTTCCTGCTCGGCGCCTTCGACGATGCCCGGCGAGAGCATGTAGATGCAGTTCCATGGGCAGACGTCCTCGCAGGCACGGCAGAGGATGCAGTTGTCGGGGTCGAGCATCAGGTGCTTCGGCGACTTGACCCCTTGGGCGAGCCATGCGGGATCGACGGACTCCACGACGTAGTCCTCGTGGATGTCGACCTCGGTCTTGGTGTAGGCCATCGCGCTCCTACCGGTATCCGCCGGTGGGACGGTTGTCGGATTGACCGCGGAGCTTTCGACGCCAGTTCTGCATGATCGCCCCGGCAACCATGAGGGTGATGATCGGTCCCGTCGACAGGCCCATCGCGATCGCGTCGCGCACCTGTAACAGCAGCTCGTCGTAGACGGCCGGATCACCGCCCGGCAGCAGGGTCGGCACCTCGAGCAGCGCCGCCTCGATGTCGGTCGGACCCTGCCACCCGAACTTCTGCTCGGCCACGTACAGGAAGAACGACGGGATCACCGAGGTCGAGATCAACAGGAAGAACACCAGCCCCAACGAGAAGACGACCGCGGTGGTCCACGTCCACTCGAAGTCCTTGAGGAACGCCTCGACGCGTTCCCGTCGGGTGCGCGTGGAGTTGGATCGCGTCGTCGTCTCGACCTGGCTCATACGCTCCTGTGTCTCCTGAGGCGGGGCGATTATAGACACGTGCTCCGTGACACCGACCCGCGCGCCGGGAGCCGGGCCGACTTCGTGAATCATTTCACAAGCTCGTCGCTACCATCTCCACAGATGCACGGCCAGATGCTCGGTCCATGTGGTGGCCGCGGGTGGGGATCGCCTCCGTGGCGATGATCGCCGACGTGGTGCAGACGGGCATGGCGTCATGGTGGGCGCCGGCGCTCGCGTTCGCCGCCGGCCTCGTGTCGTGCCTCAGCCCGTGCGTGTGGCCGATGCTCCCGGGCTACCTATCGTTCGTGGCCGGCGACCGCATCGCCGACGAGGACCACCGCCCGATCGTGCCGATGTTGCTGTTCATCGCCGGGTTCACGATCGTGTTCGTGCTGCTCGGCGCGTTCGCCTCGACCTTCGTTCACGTGTTCCGCGGCACCGTCGGGCAACGCGTCGGCGGCGCGATCGTGATCGCGTTCGGCGTGCTGATGATCGGCTTCGCGCTGCGGCGCGGATCGCTCGCCCTCTACGCCGAGCGCCGGCCGTTCCTCGATCGCGTGCGTCCGGGCAGCGTCGGGGCGATGCCGCTCGGCATGGCGTTCGCCGCCGGCTGGACGCCGTGCATCGGTCCGGTGCTCGGCTCGATCCTCGCGATCGCGGCGGCGGGCAGCACGCCTCGCGCGGTACTGCTGCTCGCGAGCTACTCGGCCGGCCTCGGCGTGCCGTTCCTGCTCGTCGGGTTGGGCGTCACCAGGTTCATGGGCGCGTTCGACTGGGTCAAACGGCGATACACGACGATCGCGATCGTCTCCGGCGCGCTCATGGTGGTGATGGGCGTGTTGGTCTTCACGGGGGAGTTCACCCGTCGCGTCGCGCCGCTCGCCCAGCGGTTCACGCTCGGCATCTAGGATGGGCGGCGCCCCGATGTCATCTCCGCAGCCCCTCTCTGCAGGCCGGTCGGTCGCCTTGGTCTGGCGAACCCTGCGATCGATGCGTACGGCCCTGATCCTGCTGCTCCTGATCGCGCTCGCCTCGGTCGCCGGGTCGCTCCTTCCCCAGCGGCCGAACAGCCCCGAGCGCGTGCTCGACTACCGCGCGACGCACCCGTTCTGGGGAACGTTCTTCGACCGCGCCGGTCTGTTCGACGTCTTGGGGTCGTGGTGGTTCGTGCTCATCACCACGCTGCTGTTCGTGTCGCTCGTCGCGTGCCTCGTGCCTCGAACCCGGGCGCTCTGGCGGGCGCTGCGCACCCCGCCGGTCCAGGCGCGCGAGCTCGATGCCCTGCCCCGCTACGCCGAGGTGCGGGTCGCCTCGGCGCCCGAGCAGGCGTTCGACGCGGCGAGGCGCGTGCTGCGGCGACGGCGCTTCCGCGTGGCGCGCGACGAGGCGGGCACCGCGCTCGCGGCCGAGAAGGGCGTCGCGCGCGAGGTCGGGAGCCTCGCGTTCCACTGGGCGCTGATCCTGCTGCTCGCCGGCATCATGTACGGCAAGGGCACCGGCTTCAGCGGGCTCGTGGCCGTGGTGGAAGGCCAGACCTGGGTCGACGCCGAGGCGAACTACGACGGCACGATCCAGGCGGGCCGGTTCTTCGACGGGTTCACGGGCATCGGGCTGCATCTGCGCGACTTCCGCAGCGACTTCCGGCGCACCGGTCAGCCGATGGACTTCGTCTCGAGCGTCGACCTGCAGAACCCCGACGGTTCGATCCTGCGCGAACAGGACATCCGCGTGAACGAGCCCGCCAAGGTCGAGGGGCTGTGGATCTACCAGTCGGGGTTCGGCTGGGCGCCGATGATCGAGGTGATCGACGGCGGGGAGGTGATCTCGTCGGGTCCCGTCGTGATGGATCGCGACCCCGTGCCCGAGGGCGTCGTCGAGTTCGCGATGCCCTGGCGCGGGGTGATCAAGCTCCCCGGGGCCGGCGCCGGCGGCTCGGATCGCGCGATCGGGCTCGAGCTGTGGCCCGACAGCCGGGCGTTCGCGGCCCTGCTCGATCCCACGGCCGAGCCGCAGGCCATGCTCGTCGAGTTCGAGCCGATCGTGCGGTTCACCGTCTGGGAAGGTCCGCTCACCGACCTCGCCACCAACCGGCTCGACACCACCGCGATGCGCAGGGTCTCGGCCGGCATCGTGGGCGGTGGGCGGTCGGCCGACCTCGAGACCGGCGCGCCGATCGACGATGCGGGCGGGGGCTCCGGCTCGACGATCGCGTTCCGCGAGCTGCGCCAGTACTCGGTGTTCCAGGTGGCGCGCGACGCCGGCCTCCCGTTCGTGCTGGCCGCCGCTATCCTCATCCTCGTGGGACTGCTCCCGGCCCTCTACAGCTCTCGCCGCAAGGTGTGGGTGCGCGCCGATCCCGATGGCTCGGGTGCCGTGCTGCGCGTCGGCGGGCTCGCGATGCAGCGCAAGCCCCAGTTCGAGGAGGAGTTCGCGCGGCTCGTCGATGCCGTGACCGCGGCCGCCGGCGGGCCGGGAGCGCCGGCATCCGGAGCCGGCGATCGAGAGCCCGAGAGGGTGCAGGCGCCGTGACCGATCTGCAGTGGGCCCGCGTCTCCAACGACGCGTTCAACGTGGCGCTGTTCGCCTACATCGCGGCCATGGTCGGGTACTTCGTGCACATGTCGTTCCGGCGCGATGCGATCTGGCACGTCGCACGCGCCGTGGCGGTGCTGGGTGTCGTGGCGAACCTCGCGTCGGTCGTCGCTCGCGGCTTCGCCGCCGACCGCGTGCCGTGGGGCAACATGTACGAGTACTCGTCGATGCTCGCGCTGCTGGTCGTGGTCGGCGCGCTCGTGGTGGTCGAAGGCGTCTACCGCGTGCGGTCGCTCACCGGATTCGCCCTGATGTTCAGCGTGCTGACGATGGCGGTGGCGGTCTCGTTCCTCTACGTGGGGCCCGGCCCGCTCGTGCCGGCGCTCAACTCGTACTGGATCAAGATCCACGTGCAGGCCGCGATCTGGGGGTCGTCGCTGTTCGCGCTCGGTGGCATCGCCACGATCGCCTACCTCGTCGTCGACCGATCCGAGCGAAGGAAGCTCGCCGCCCTCGCATCCGAGACCCCGCCGCCTATCATGGGCGGCGCGATCGACCTCGACGGCGCCGACGCGGCGCCCGCCGACCTCGTCGCCGACCCGGCTGAGGACGTGCAGGCCGTCGCACCCCGACGCCGGCTGGTGCCGACCGCCGCCGGGCTCGACCGGCTCGCGTATCGGCTGATCGCGCTCGCCTTCCCGATCTGGACGTTCGCGGTGATCGCGGGCGCCATCTGGGCACAGGAAGCCTGGGGGCGCTACTGGGGCTGGGACCCCAAGGAGACGTGGTCGTTCATCACCTGGGTGGTGTTCGCCGGCTACCTGCACGCGCGCGCCACCAACGGGTGGAAGGGTCGCCGCGCCGCCGTGATCGCCCTCGTCGGGTTCGCGTCACTGCTGGTCACGTACTACGCGGTGAACCTGTTCATCGTAGGGCTGCACAGCTATGCGAAGTGACGGTGTCGGCGGTCCGGGCGGCGCGAAACCCGGTGATACAGTGCGCGCGTTCCGGCACGTGAACGGCCGAGTCGGCGGGTAAGGAGCAGGCGATCGTGCGGAAGAAGACGCTCGGGACCCTCGGCCTGGTCGCCGTGGGACTGCTGCTCGCAGCGTGCGCGCCCAACGCCGGACAGGATCCGCTGAAGCCCGTCGGCGAGGTCGCGAAGCAGCAGAAGGCGCTGTTCGTGCCCGTCTTCTGGGTGGCCGTCGGCGTCTTCGTGATCGTGCAGGGCGGCATCCTGTTCATCGCCCTGCGGTACCGGCATCGCAAGGGTCGGGAGCGCATGCCGAGGCAGACCCACGGCAACACGCGGCTCGAGATCGGGTGGACGATCGCTCCCGCGGTGGTGCTCGCGGTCGTCATGGTCCCCACGATCTCCCTGCTGTGGGAGCTCGCACGTCCGCCGGCAGACGACGCCTTGAACATCACCGTCGAGGGCTACCAGTGGTGGTGGGGGTTCGTCTACCCAGACGACGACATGGCCACCGAGTGGGACGCCCCGATCACCACCGCCGACACGCTCGTGGTGCCCACCGGGCGCGAGATCTACCTCTCGCTCGAGGCCAAGGGTGGCGCCGCGAAGGATGCGAACGGCGACCCCGACTTCCAGGTGATCCACTCCTTCTGGGTGCCGCAGCTCTTCGGCAAGCAGG
>DASVGA010000077.1:0-4795 GCA_036379795.1 Actinomycetota bacterium
CGCGACGGCGATGGCGGCCTTCGCTCGGGGGTCGGCCTACGTGAACCACGACGACGAGGCCGGCGTGCTCGCTCCCGGTATGCGGGCCGATCTCGCGGTGCTCGACCGTGACCCGTTCGACCGTTCCCTCGGTGCGATCGGCGAGACGACGGTGGAGCTCACGGTCGCCTCGGGCAGCGTCGTGTACGAACGGTCAGGCCAGTAGGTAGCGGCGCGAGAGCGGCACCTCGGCTATGGGATCACACTGGAGCACACGTCCTCCGAGCGTGACCTCGCCGTCGTCGGGCGAGACCTCGACATCGAGGGCGGCGGTGTTCGCGACGAGGTCAGCACGGGTGAGTCCTCTGGTGTCTCGCACCGCCGCCAGACGGCGTCGCGTTCTCGGCACGCCGGCGTCGAGCGCAGCTTCCGAAACGAAGGTGGTCGACAACCGCGCTGCGGCCTCGCCCGTGCCGCCCCAATCCGGTCCGTAGGTCGTCGGCTCGGCCCCGTGCACGCTGGCGTTGCCCTCACCCATCGCGCTCCAGGCGACGGCGCCACCCTTCAGCACCAGCAGCGGCCGCACGCCGAACCGCGAGGGTTCCCACAGCCCGAGGTCGGCCAGGCGCCCCGGGGCGAGCGAGCCGACGTCGCCGGCCACGCCGTGCACGATCGCGGGCTCGGCGGTGTGCTTCGCGAGATAGGTGAGCACCCGCTCGTTGTCGTCGGGGCCGAGCCCGTCGTCGGCGAGCGACGCGAGCGACGCGGGCGCGCGGGGACGCAGGCGCCGGGCGCTCGGCGTGTCGGGCCAGCCCGCGCCGAGCTCGGTCCCGCGCCATGCCTTCATCACGTGGGCGAGCTGCCAGGTGCGACGGATGGTCTCGCCGATGCGCCCCATGCCCTGTGAGTCGGAGTTCACGATCGAGATCGCCCCGAGGTCGTGCAGCGGTCCCTCGGCGGCCATCGTGGTGGCGCGCACACGCTCGCGCGCGCCCTCGACGTCGCCCGGCAGGCCCGGGTTCCCTTCGTGCACGATCAGGATCATGTCGGTGTGCTCCAGATCGGCGGCGCGACCCCACGGCAGGCCCGGCGTGGTCGACGAGCAGAGCACGTTCGGTACGCGCACGAGGCCGAGCACGTCGGGAACGTGGCCGCCTCCGGCGCCTTCCACGTGGTAGGCGTGCACCGTGCGGCCGCCGATCGCCTCGATCGTGCCCTCGAGCTCCGTCGACTCGTTGAGCCCGTCGGTGTGCAGGCACACCGCCACGTCGTGCGCCTCGGCCGCGGCCAAGGTGGCGTCGATGATCTCGGGGTAGGCGCCCCAGTCCTCGTGGATCTTCAGCCCCACCGCGCCGGCCCCGATCAGCGCGTCGAGCGGCTCGCGCCGGTCGGCCCGGGCGCTCGCCTGCAGCCCGACGTTCACGGGCAGGAACTCGAATGCCTCGAGCGTGCGGTGCATCCGCCAGGCGGGCTCCTCGAACCCAGCGGTGATCAGGGTCGTCACCCCCGCGCTGAGCGCCACCGGCACGAGCCGAGGGCTCAGCAGATGGACGTGGCTGTCGATGCCGCCGGGGGTCGCGATCAGGCCGTGGCTCGGGATCGGCCAGGTGCCCGGGCCGATCGTCAGGTCGACGCCGTCGGTGATGTCGGGGTTGCCGGCTCGGCCGATGCCCGCGATGCGCCCGTCCTTGATGCCGAGGTCGGCCTTCACCACGCCGAGCAGCGGGTCGATCACGATCGCGCTGCCGATGACCGCGTCGAGTTCGCTCTCGCTCGTCGCGCCGTCGCGCTGGGTCATGCGCGACCGCAGGTTCTTGGCGTAGCCCCACAGGGCCTGGTCGGCCGGCTCGGTGAGGTCGTCCTCGATGCGGATCCACAGGTCGGTGTCGCCGAGTCGCACGCGGTCTCCGGTGGTCGGGCCGTGTCGGAGCGCGTGTTCCTCGCGCGAGACCGACCGAGGCATCAGCCGGCTCCCGGCCGCGCGTCGCCGCCGAAGGCCACGAGCTCGACCTCGCGCTGTTCTCCAGGCGCCCACCTGAGGGAATCGCCCGCCGGAAGGTCGAGCCGGAACCCGCGCGCGGCTTCCCGATCCAACTCGAGCGACGGGTTCACCTGCCAGAACGGGTAGTGCGACGAGACGCGGATCGGACGCCGGGACGTGTTGCGCACCACGAGCCGCCGGCGTTCACGGTCGGGAACGAGCTCGACGTCACCGGGTGCGAACCGCACGGACCCCGGACCCTGCGCGTCGGCCGCTCCGAACGGATCGCGCAGCACGACGAGCCGCGTGCCCTCGTCGAGCAGCACCTCGACGCGGATCTCGCGAGCGATCGCCGGCACGCCGTCGAGCACGGGTGTGCGCCGGGCGACGGCACGCCCGGCTTCCACGACCTGTTCGTAGGTGGCGCCGGTGCGGCCTTCCATGTGCATCTCGTCGCAGACGAGCGCGATCGCCTCGGGCCCGTTGAGCGCGAGCCCTCGTGCCAAGGTCTGGCGCGCGAGCTGCGCGGCGGTGAACACCAACAGCCGGTCCCGCTCGGTGGGGTTCAGCTGCACGGTCTCATCACGACCGGAACCTTGGCGCATCGCCCGTCCCGCGGCAACCACTGCGATATGGCCCGACGGAGGATGGACAAGCCGGACCTCGCTGCATAGCCTTCGCACGCTGCTTCCGAGATGGAGGACGTTCGCCCATGTCGTGGCTCCGCCGGTTGATCCCGCAGGACCAGAGCTTCTTCGAGCTGTTCACCCAACTCGCGACCCGGCTCGAGGAGGCCGCCGGCCTGTACGAGGCGATGATCACCGAGTTCGACGACACGACGGCCCGCGCCGCCCACATCCACGAGATCGAGAACCACGGCGACGAAGTGGTCCACGAGGTCGCCAAGCGCCTCAACACGGTCTTCGTCACGCCCCTCGACCACGAGGACATCCACCGGCTCACCTCGGGGCTCGACGACGTGCTCGACCACATCGACGCCGCCGCCGACCTGCTGGTGCTGCACGGCATCGAGGCGCCGCTGCCCGAGATGAAGGCACAGGCCGACGTGCTGCACCGCGCCGCCACGTCGGTTCGCGAAGCGGTCGAGACGTTGCCGAAGTACAAGCAGCTCGGCGAGTTCTTCATCCGCGTGCAGGAGCTCGAGGACGAGGGCGACCGCATCTACCGCCGGGCCGTCGCCGACCTCTTCGGTGGCGACCATGCCGCGATGGACGTGTTGAAGTGGAAGGACATCATCGACGAGGTGGAAGCCGCGATCGACCGGCTGCAGAACGTCGGGAACGTCCTCGAGGCGATCGCCCTCAAGCAGTCCTGATGTTCATCGTCGTGCTCGTGCTGGCCTACGCCTTCGAGTTCGCCAACGGCTGGACCGACGCGCCCAACTCGATCGCCACGGTCGTCTCGACCCGCGTGCTTCGGCCCCTGCCCGCCGTGATCATGGCCGGCACGCTGAACCTCGTCGGCGCCCTCGTCGTCGGCACGGCCGTGGCCAAGACGATCGCCTCGGGCATCGTCGACCCAGGGTTCGTTACCCTCGGCACGGTCGCCGCGGCGGTGCTGGCGGCCACCCTCTGGGCATTGTCGGCGCAGTACTTCGGCCTTCCCTCGAGCGAGTCGCATGCCCTCGTCGCCGGGTTGATCGGCGCAGGGTTCGCGACCGGTGGCCTCGAGGCGCTGGAGTGGTCCGGCACGTCCAAGAGCCTGATCGGCCTCGTGACTTCCCCGCTGGGGGGCTTCCTCATGGGGCTGCTGCTGATGGTGGCGATCTATCGGCTGTTCGCGAAGGTCCGACGACCGACCGTGTCGAGGATCTTCGGTCGTGGCCAGATCGTCTCGGCCGGCTTCATGGCGTTCAGCCACGGCACCAACGACGCGCAGAAGACGATGGGCATCATCGCGCTCGCGTTCTACCTGAACGAGGTGGGCACGCTGGGTGCCGAGGCGCCCGAGCTCACGATCGAGCTCTGGATGATCCTGAGCGCCGCGGTCGTGATGGGGGTCGGCACGATGGTCGGCGGCTGGCGCGTGATCAGGACGATGGGCATGCGTCTGACCCACCTCGAGCCGGTCAACGGCTTCGCGGCCGAGACGGGCGCCGCCACCGTGATCACCATCGCCGCTCGGCTCGGCATCCCGGTCTCGACGACCCACGCGATCGGCTCGGCGATCATGGGTGTCGGCGCCACGAAGCGCCTGTCCGCCGTGCGGTGGGGCGTGGCCGGCGAGGTCGTCGCCGCGTGGATCCTGACGTGGCCCTCCTGCATGGTGCTCGGCTACCTGCTCGCGCACCTGTTCGCGCTGGCCGAATGATCCGGCTGATCCCGCTCCTCCTGCTCCTCGCCGCCGCGGCCTGGCTCGTGCGGCTGCTCGTACGCCGGGCGAGTCAGCTCGCGTTGCGCCGCTCCCGCGCCCGCATCGTCGGCGCCGATCGACCCGGCAGCTACGACTGGGATCGCCGCACCGATCAGCTGAAGCGAGGCATCAAGCACATCGGCGGTCCGAGCGAGCAGCGCGCCGAGATCCTCGCGTGGCTCGACGCACACACCGGCGTCGAGGCCTACGTCGAGCCGAAGACTGTCGTCTCCCCGCTCTCGGTCGTGTTCGTCGATGCCGACGGTGAGTGGCGCCGGTTCGAGCTCGCCGAAGACCGCTTCCTGAAAGAAGTCGCGCGCGAGCGCCGCATCAAGGTCATGGACGCGACGAGGGTGGGCTACCCGCCGCGCATGCGCCGCCGTCGCCGCGACGACGGCTGACCGACGCGGGTCGCGCTGGGTCGCGTCGCGGCGTAAGTTGGGGTCGAGGGGGGTGGTGCGC
>DASVGA010000078.1:0-7387 GCA_036379795.1 Actinomycetota bacterium
CACCCCCTTCTTCGTGCGCAACTGCTTCGGACGGCTGACCGACGAGGTGCTCGACGTTCGACTGCGGGTCAAGGCGGCCGCGCCGGTGCGCCGTTCCTGGCGCGTGACCAAGATCGAGGGCTCGATCATGGAAGTCTCGAAGCACCCCGGATGTGTCACCGCAACGATCCTGTGGAGCGTGCGGGGAACGCTCCAAGGCTGACCATGGACCCCGGACCCCCGATCACCTACCCGGACGACCTGGACTACGTCGACCCGGCCCCGCGCCGCGACCGCCGCGTGGAGATCGTGCTCACGGTGGTGGCGGCGATCGTGGTGGTCGGCTCCGTGCTGGTGTTCACGCGCTCGCCGGGTCCGCCGAGCGCTCCCGTCGGCCTGCGGGCCGAAGGGCTCTTCTGCGAGGCGCCCTGCGACGTCGTCGCTCCTCGCGTCTCCCTCACGTGGACGCCGCCCGAGTCGGGCGCCACCCCGACCGGCTACCGCGTCGTCCGCGACGGCGTGGCCATGGAACCCGCGCTGGACGGCGACGAGCTCCGGTTCGTGGACGAGACGGTCACGATGGGCAAGACCTACGCGTACGCGGTCGTGGCGACCAGCAGCGAGGGGGATTCCGCCGCGACGTCGACCCTGAACGTGACCGTGCCCACGCCGCGCGACGACGCCGCGCACCTCGACGGCGTCTACGGCGTGCGGCTCACCGTGCGCGAAGCGCGGTCGATCGGGTCAGCCTTCGGGATCGAGAATCCCGTCGCCGGCAAAGAGAGCAGCGATCGCTGGGCGTTCACCTCGAGTTGCCCGGGCCAGGTCGATCCGTGTCCCTCGAGGTGGTCGAGCCTCGACGGGGTCATCGAGCCACGGGGGTCGAACTGGAGTGGGACGGTCGAGGGGCGTCGCGCTCGGTGCGGTAGCGAGGGGCGAGCGGACGCTCCGATCGAGATCGTCCTGGAGGCGGTCGACGCGGGAGTCGTCGACGGCGCGTGGGTGGTGTCGGAGTTCTCAGGCACGGCAACCGTCTCCTTCAGATGTCCGGGGTTCCCCCCCGCCTCCGCGACGGTGCAGGTCTTCGGTACGGCCTGATCCGGCTCGATCCCGACCGCACGGGGGAGTTCCCGGTCAAGATTCCGCCCAGGATGACCGAGATATCGAGCACGGTCACACACACGCTCCGCGAAGCAGGGGGACATCGGGCTCCGGCGAACGAACTAGCTCGGTCGGACCAGGTTATTTCCGCCGCCTGCCTGCGGGGTTCCCGTGAGACCATGAAGTACGCTCCCGCTCAGATGGGGGCTGAACAGGGGACAGCGAACGCATGAGCGCGCGAGGCGTCCGCATCGTCGTCGGAGAGGGCCCATCGACACGCAAGGGTCTCCTCCGCTTCGTTCTGGACGGGGAGGGGTTCGACGTGGTGGCCGACGCGGCCACCACCGCCGAACTCGCTCGCCTGATGGCGATCCACCGACCCGACGTCGTCGTCCTCGACGACGGCATCGGCGCCACCGCCGTCAGCATGATCAACGAGATGTCCCCCGACACCAAGGTCGTGCTGGTCTGGCCGGGGGCGGTCATGCCGGTGGGAGGCGCTGCTCGCGTCGAGCCCGCCCGCGTGCTGCAGGACCTGGGACCCACGATCGCCAGGCTCACGGGCCAGCCGGGCGCCGCGCTCGGGCGAGGTGCGGCGCTGCTCGACCGAGCCGCCAAGGATCCCGACGTGCTTCGGTCGATGCTGCAGGGCGAGCCTGCCGATGCCATCATCGAAGATCGCGAGCCGGCCCCCGTGGTGATCCTGCCTCTCACCCCCACGATCGACCATGACGAGCTCGTGTTGAACGTGCCGGAAGCCGAACCCGAGGACGACGAGCGCTCGACGGCACGCAGTGCAGGCGTGGCCGGTGTTGCGGCGTCGGCCTCGGTGCTCGCGGCCTCGGGCCAAGCAGCGGCGACCGAGGGCTCGGAGGCCGCCGCGTCCCAGGTCCCGGCTGCGGTGACGTCCATCGCGGGCCGCCGACGCGCGCCCGGTGCGCAGAGCGTGCTCAACCGTCGTCTCGGCAACCTCGCGCTCGGCGGAGCAGCGGTCGCGACCGCCCTCGTGCTGGCGCTGGCCCTCGGTGACGCCCGCGTGCCGATCGACGTCGTACGGGGAGCCGGTACCTCGATCCAGTCGCCGCCGCCGGGGGGCACGGGCGGGCAGGCTCCCCCCACCGACCCCGGGAACGGCTCCGAAGAGGGCACCCCACCTCCTGATGACCCGGTCGATCCGGGTACCGCCGCGTCGGAACGCACGTTCCCCGACGTCGCGCTCGTGGGCGACGTGAGCCCGGCATCCGATGCACCCGATGCGCCCGACGTCGACGTCGACCCGGGCGACATCGGCCCAGGGGGCGACGGCGTTCCGCCGCCCGACGGTGACGACCCACCGGTGACCGGCGGCGACGATCACGGCGGCAACGATGCCGGTGATCACGACCGCGGGGGGGGCAACGACGACCCCGACAACGGCGGCGGCTCTGGCCCCGTGGGCGACGACGACGGGAGCGACGACCACGACAGCGGTGGGGGCAACGACGACCGCGGTGGCGACCACGACCAGGGCGGCGGCAACGACGACGACGACAATCCGTCCCATCAGCACGGCGAGGGCGGGTCCGACGAGGGAACCGGCGGCGAAAGGCAGGGAGCGGAGCACTCGGATCGCGCGGCGGATCCACAGCCCGGTATGAACCCCGGCGCAGGCACCGGTCCTGAGGGCACGAACGAATGACCTCCCGAGTCTCGTAGCCTTCGAGACCATGACCCTCCATGACGCGGTCGGCCCGCTGCGGCGCGTCTACGTTCGACCGCCCGAACCCCAGGACGCGTCGGCTTGGCGCACCTACGGCTGGCACGCGGCGCCCGATGCAGCACGGGCCGCCGACGAGCACGAGGCCTTCCGCGCCGAGCTCGCAACCGGCGGCGCCGAGGTGGTCGTGGGGCGCACCAGGGTTGCGGGTGACCCGGACGCGATCTACGCCTACGACCCCACGCTTCCCACCGATCGAGGGCTCGTCGTGCTGCGCCCGGGCAAGGCGGGACGCAGGCTCGAACCACCGGTCGTCGAACACGACCTCAACGCTGCCGGAATCCCGACGCTCGGCACGCTCGAGGCGCCCGCGACCGCGGAGGGCGGCGACCTGCTCTGGCTCGACGAGCGCACCCTGCTCGCCGGACGCAGCTACCGGACCAACGACGCCGGCATCGGGCAGCTCCGTCAGCTGCTCGGTGATGAGATCGAGGTCGCGTGGTTCGACCTGCCTCACCACGAGGGCCCCGACGCCTGCCTGCATCTGATGTCGTTCATCTCCATGCTCGACCGCGATCTGGCGGTCGTGTTCCTGCCGATGGTGCCGGTGAGGCTCCTCGCGCTCCTGGCCCAGCGCGAGATCGAGCTCGTCGAGGTGCCTGACCAGGAGCTGGCGACGCAGGGTCCGAACGTGCTGGCGCTCGCACCACGCGTGGCGCTCGCCCTCGAGGGCAATCCCGAGACCCGCAGGCGCATGGAAGCCGCCGGCGTCGACGTTCGCACGTTCACCGGCGAGGAGATCTCCCGCAAAGGGGACGGCGGCCCGACCTGCCTGAGTCGGCCCCTCGAGCGAGGCTGACCAACGACCTTCGGGCTCCGGCTCACGCTGCTGCGCTCGGTATGCTCACGCCTCATGTACCGCTACTGGGTCGTGCTGCACATCCTCGGAGTGGCGTCGTTCCTGCTTGCGCATGGCACATCGATGTTCGCGATGTACCGGATCCGTTCGCTCGATCTCGACCGCGCGCGCATCGTCGACACGATCACGTTCTCCGGCGCGACCGCGAAGCCGATGTACGCCTCGTTGATCGTGCTGACGGTCGCCGGCTTCGTGGCCGGGTCCATGGGCAACTGGCTCGACGACTGGTGGCTCTGGATCGCGGTCGCCGTACTCGTCGCGACCACGGTGCTCATGACGCTGATCGCGAAGCCCTATTTCAAGCGCATCTCGGCGGCGTGCGCGTTGCGCCCGTCGGGAGTCCCACGCACGAGCGACGAGGAGCTCGCCGAGCTGCTGGGATCGGGCACAGTGCATCTGATCACCACGATCGGGGTGGCGGGGCTCGCGATCATCATCTGGCTCATGGTCACGAAGCCTGGCCAGACCTTCTGAGGCGCGTTCCGGTTAGGCGGGGGGAAGCGGCCTCGTCGCCGGCCCGTTCACGACCTCGCCCGAGGGCCCGTACCGCGAACCGTGGCAAGGACATTCGAACACGTGGTCGGCGGTGTTCCAGGCCACCGTGCACCCCATGTGCGTGCACCGGGCCGACATGAGATGCAGCTCACCGTCGGCGTCCATGAACGCGGCGAGGCGCTCCCCCGCCTGCACCAGGATGCCGCCCTCACCACGCTCGAGCTCCGATGCCACCTGGGCGATCGTGCGGGCCACCAGCACGTCGCGGTCGGTGAGGTCCACGACCTTGTCGGGCACCGGATTCAGGAAGAACCGTTTCGCCCCCGTCATGCCCTTGTTCCCGATCACGATCAGGTCGGCGCCGACCTCGCGAGCGACCGCGAGGATCTCGCTCGCGGGGTCGCCCTGGCGCAGCACGATGTCGCACTCGGCCTCGGCGCCGTAGACCGCCACGGTGTCGTCGGTGACGAGCTTGCCCGTGGCAGGGTGACCGACGAACACCATGGTCACGGGGGCGCCGATCGATGCGGCGAGGTCGAAGCCCTTGCGGGCGGCGCGGTCGGCGGTCGGCGAGCCGTCGGTGGCGATCAGCACCCGGCGATAGAGGCGCTCGCCGTCGCCACGCTCCACGTCCATCGCGATCAGCAGATCACGGGGTGCGCGGTGCGACAGGCGGTCGGCCGTCGGCCCGATCTCGGTCGTGCTGCGGCCCCCGCTCACGACCACGAGGCCGACGTCGCGCTCCTCGGCCAGATCGATCAGCGCGTCGGCCGGGGCCCGGCCGCCGACGAGTTCCCCTCGCACCTTCTTCACGCCGGCGGCCTCCGCGGCACCGACCGCGGCGTCCAGCACGGCCTGCGCGCCGTCGGGGCGCTCCCAGACATGGGCGACGATCAGCTCGGCCTTGCCGGCCTTGGCGAGCTCGGCCGCGACGTAGCTCGTCGCGGCCGCGCGTGCGGTGCCGTCGGTACCGAACAGGATGCGCTTGTACGCCACGATCCGTACTCCTTCCGGGGTCGCACGCTATCGCGCACCTGCCCGAGCGACACCCTCGTATCCTGCAACGCGTGTACCGGCTCTGGGTCTTCGTGCATCTCGTCGGGGTGGTCGGTTTCCTCGCCACCCACGGCGTCTCGATGTGGACGATGTTCGCCGTCCGTGCCGTGGGAACCGACCGCGATCGCATCCTCGATCGATGCGAGACATCGAAGGCGACGAGGGTCCCGATGTACGTCTCGTTCGGAGTGCTGATGCTCGGCGGGGTCGCGGCCGGCATCGACGGCGCCCTCTTCGCCCAGTGGTGGCTCCTCGTGTCGCTCGGGTTGCTGCTCGCGCTCACCGCGTCGATGTCGATGATCGCGACCCCCCACATGAAGCGGCTCCGCGAAGGGTGCACGCGGTGGGCCGACGGCACCTACACGATGACCGACGACGATCTGCGAGCCGCCCTGGCCGGCCCGGCGACGATGATCACCGCGGCGAGCGGTACGCTCGGTCTGCTGGCCATCGTCTACCTGATGGTGTTCAAACCGGGATCGTGAGCCGCGACCCGCGAGGGCGTGCGAGCCCACTCGGTAGCCTCGACGCATGACCGAGCGGGTCTTCAATTTCGCTGCGGGGCCGGCCACGCTTCCGCTGACGGTGCTCCAGCAGGCACAACGCGACCTGATCTCGCTCCCAGGGCTCGGCGTCTCGCCCCTTGAGATCTCCCACCGCAGCCCCTGGTTCCTCGATGTGATCGAGGAGGCCGCCGCCACCATCGGCGACCTGCTCGGTGTGCCGTCGACCCACCGCGTCGTCTTCTGCCAGGGTGGAGCGACCCAACAGTTCTCGATGGCGCCCATGAACCTGTCGACCGGGCCCGCAACGACGGCGTCCGCGTACATCGTCAGCGGCTCGTGGGGGTTGAAGGCGGCGCTGGAAGCCGCGAGACACGGGTTCGTCGACACGGCGTGGACCGGAGCCCACCTCGGTTTCACCCGCGTTCCCGAACCCGCCGAGTGGAGCGTGGCTCCCGATGCAGCCTATCTGCACGTGACGTCGAACGAGACGATCGAGGGCGTGCAGTGGCCCCAGATGCCTGCTGCCCCCGAGGGCGTACCGCTGGTCGTCGACGCTTCGTCCGACTTCCTGTCGCGGCCGTTCGACGTACGCGACGCCGGGCTGTTGTACGCCGGGGCGCAGAAGAACGCCGGCCCGGCCGGCGTGACGATCGTGATCGTGCGCGAGGACCTGTTGGACCGTGTACCCTCGGGCCTGCCGACGACGCTCGACTACCGCACGTACGTGGAGCACGCATCCCTGTACAACACCCCGCCGGTGTTCGCGATCTACGTCGTCATGCTCGTGACCCGCTGGCTCCGCTACGAGGTCGGCGGCCTCGCCGAGCAGGATCGCCGCAACCGCGAGAAGGCTTCCTCGCTCTACGACGCGATCGACGACAGCGACGGCTTCTACACGGGCCACGCCGAGGCGAGCTCACGCTCGCTCATGAACGTCACGTTCCGGCTCCCGAGCGAGGAGCTCGACGCCCGATTCGTGTCCGAGGCCGCCGAGCGAGGGCTGGCGGAGCTGAAAGGCCACCGTAGCGTCGGCGGCATCAGGGCGAGCATCTACAACGCGATGCCGATCGAAGGCGCGGAGGCGCTCGCCGGGTTCATGCGCGGCTTCGCCTCGCGGCACTCGTCCACGCTGGACTAGTCGCCACTCAGGCTCCGACGAGCTCGTCGGCCATCTCGGCGTAGACCTGCGTATGGCGGTCGACGTCGTCGGCCGACGTGGCGGGCGACATCAGCGCCATGTTGTGGAACGGCGTCATGAGGATGCCCCGGTTCAACAGGTAGAGGTGGATATAGGGGTCAACCTCGTCGTCCTGTCCGGCCGCGGCCTCGGCGCCGTTGCGGGCCGCCTCGGGACGGAACAGGTACTCGACGCGGCAGCCCAGGCGCACCACGTGCCACGGCAGCTCGCGCGACTCGATCACGCCCCGTACCCCCTGCTCGAACCGTTCGCCGAGGGCGATCATGCGCTCGAAGGCTTCGTCGGTCATGACCTGTCCGAGGGTCGCGCGCATGGCGGCGAGCGACAACGCGTTCCCCGCCAGCGTGCCCCCGACTCCACCGACGTCCGCGTTCTTCCAGTCGGTGTGCTCGTAGACCATGTCGCTCACCCGCTGGCTCATGCCGTAGGCGCCGCTC
>DASVGA010000079.1:0-6182 GCA_036379795.1 Actinomycetota bacterium
CGATCGGGGCGACTCCATCTCGAGGATGGCATCCGCCACCGACAGTGCTTCCCCGACGCGCACTCGCCGGCGAGATCGAGTCGTTTCGTCCAGGGCGGTCGCGCACGCTCGTACTCGCGAGCGAACCGGCCTAGGCTCCGACCGTGGACGCGGGGGGTGAGGTTCGCAAGACGGTCACCGTCGTGTTCTGCGACGTCGTCGGGTCGACGCCGCTCGGGGAACGTCTCGAGCCTGAGTCGGTGCGCAGGGTCATGACGCTGTTCTTCGAGCAGATGCGCGACGTGCTGGAGCGTCATGGCGGCACCGTCTCGAAGTACATCGGCGACGCGGTGATGGCGGTCTTCGGGATCCCCGTGCTCCACGAGGACGACGCCCTGCGTGCGGTGCGAGCGGCCGCCGAGATGCGCGCCGCGCTCGAGCCATTGAATGGAGAGCTCCGACGCGACTGGGATGTCGAGCTTCGCGTGCGGATCGGCATCAACACCGGCCAGGTCGTGGCAGGCGACGCCGACCACGACACGCTGGTGGTGGGCGACGCCGTCAACGTCGCCGCACGCCTCGAGCAGGCGGCGGCGCCGGGCGAGATCCTGCTCGGAGCCGAGACGTACGCGCTCGTGCGCACGTCGGTCACGGTCGACGCGGGGAGCGCGCTCTCCCTCAAGGGCAAGGCGGCTCCGGTCATGGGGTTCCGATTGATCGACGTCGAGTCCGAGCGGGGACGCACCGAGCGCCTGCGTCCGGTCTTCGTCGGGCGGGAACGCGAGTTCCGGGTACTCCGAGATGCATTCGACCGCAGCCTCCGGGATCGCGTCTGCGAGTCGCTCACGGTCCTGGGTGCCGCCGGCGTCGGGAAATCGAGGCTCGCCGAAGAATTCACAGCTTCCCTCCACTCGGCTGCGCGCGTCGTGCGCGGTCGGTGCCTGCCGTACGGGGACGGGATCACGTTCTGGCCCGTAGGCGAGATCGTGAAGGATGCGTGCGGCATCAAGGCCGACGACCCACGTGACGTGGCGCGCGCCAAGATCGTCCGGTCACTCGGCGATGCCGACGATGCGGGGCCCGTCGCGGACACCGTCGCCGCTGTGTGCGGGTTCGCACAGACCAAGGTGACCATGCAGGAGACCTTCTGGGCGATCCGGCGCCTGCTCGAGATCGCGGCTCGGGATCTCCCACTCGTCGTCGTGCTCGACGACATCCAGTGGGGCGAGACGTCCTTCCTCGACCTGGTGGAGTACCTGGCCGGCCGATCCAGGGACGCGAGCATCCTCATGCTCTGCCTGGCGCGCCCGGAGCTCCTGGAGATGCGGCCCGGTTGGATCGCCGCCTCGTCGGGACACGGGGCGCTGACGTTGTCGACCCTCACTCCGCAGGTCAGTGAGCGCCTGGTCGTGGATCTCCTTGGCGGGGCCCCACTCGATCTCCGCGACTCTGGTCGCATCGTCGATGCGGCCGGCGGTAATCCGCTGTTCATCGAAGAGATGCTCTGGATGCTCGAGGATCACGGCGTCATCACGCGGGAGGGCGACCGATGGCGGATCGTCGGCGATCTTTCTACGGTGACCGTGCCGGCGACGATCCAGGCACTGCTCGGCGCTCGGGTCGACCGGCTCGCGCCGATGGAGCGTGCCGTCCTCGGCACCGCCGCCGTGATCGGCAAGGAGTTCTGGTGGGGAGCCGTCTCGGCTCTCTCACCCGAGACCCTCCGCCCGCACGTGGGGAGCCACCTCCAAGCGCTCGTTCGCAAGGGTCTGATCGTGCCCGAACGGTCGACCCTCGTCGGCGAGGACGCCTTCCGCTTCCACCACGGTCTGATCCAGGATGCGACCTATGAGGGGCTTCCGAAGGAGCGTCGCGCCGAACTCCACGAGCGTTTCGCGGATTGGATGGAGCAACGGGCTGGCGACCGTCATGTGGAGTACGAGGAGGTGATCGGTTATCACCTCGAGCGCGCCTACCGGTTCCGCACGGAGCTAGGCGCCGTCAGCGAGGACGTCCAACGGATCGGCGACCGAGCGGCCAAACGGTTGGGATCCGCCGGGCGGCGCGCGCTCACACGCGGCGACATGCCGGGGGCCGTGAATCTGCTCGAGCGCGCGACGTCCTTGTCGGTGACCGATCGTCGCGAGCGCGCGTCGATCCTGCCCGACCTCGGCGAGGCACTGATGGAGTCGGGCAAGCTCGCCCGGGCCGATGAAGTGCTGTCTGAGGCGATACACACTGCGGAGGAGATCCGCGATCCAGGGCTACATGGTCACGCCATGATCGTACGGCTGCTGCTGATGGAGTCGACCGATCCCAAGATGCGTTCCGAAGTCGCCTTGCAGGAACTCGAGACGTTGATCCCGGTCTTCGAAGAGCTCGGGGATGACCTCGGCCTCGCCCGCGCATGGCGTGTGAAGGCCGACGTGCACTGGACCCGAGCCCGCTACGCCTCGGCTGATGAAGCGTTCGAACATTCGATCGAACACGCCCGAAGGGCAGGCGCGGGCTGGGAGGAGGCCGAGAGCCTCGGGCAGTACACCGGGTCCGGGGTCTACGGTCCCGCGCCGGTGGATGAGGTCGTGCAGCGATGCGAGCGGATCCTCCGCGAGGCCTCGGGCAACCGTCTGGTCGAGGCAAGGGCATTGCGCTCGATCGCCGCCATGCGAGCGATGAAGGGCAGCTTCGACGAGGCTCGCTCGCAGGCCCGTGAAGCAGCAGCGATCCTCGAGGATCTCGGCATGTGGCTGCGAGCGGCGTTCGTGTCTGAGACCAAAGCGTTCGTGGAGCGTCTCTCAGGTGACGCTGCCGCGTCGGAACGGGCCCTGCTCGACGGCATCGCGGGGATCGAGAAGCTCGGTGAGCAGGGATTCCTGTCGACCGTCGCCGCACTCCTCGCTCACCGGATCCTCGATCAGGGACGCCTGGAGGACGCCGAGCGGTACATCGAGGCGAGTGAAGAGGCGGCTGCCGAAGACGACCTGACGACCCAGATCCTGCTGCATGGCGCACGCGGACGGGCACTCGCCCGACGGGGGGACGGCGCCGAGGCCGAACGGAGATGTCGTCACGCGGTCTCGATCGCGGAAGCAACCGACGACCTCAACATGCGCGGCGACGCCCTGATCGACCTCGCCGATGTCCTGCGCTCCAACGGCCTCGCCGAAGAGGCCGACGAGCAGCTCAGACGAGCCCTGGCGCTGTTCGTTGCCAAGGGGAACGTCGTGCAGGCTGATGCCGTTCGCAGGGGGCTGTGACGGCGGCCCTGGATCCGTGAGCACAACCAACCTCATCCGCCTACCTCAGCGGGCCCGTCCGAGGCGTCCCGGCGGGCCGGCACAGGTCTTGCGCCGAAGGATCACCAGTCACAGACTCGCCCGGTGGATCTGATCCGGCGCTGGGACGAGCCTGATGAGACAGTGACCTTCGGTGGTGTCACCGAACAACTGATCTCGATCGGGGGCCTCACGGTTTCTCGCAGCGTGCAGCCGGCCGGATGGCATTGGCGCGAGCACTTCCAGCCCCTGGTCGGAGGCGAATGGTGCCAGGCCCGACATGTCGGAGTCACCCTGGAGGGAAGACAGGCGATCCTCCTACCCGACGGCACGCAGGTCGAGTATGGGCCTGGGGATCTGTACGACATCCCACCGGGCCACGATGGCTGGACCGTGGGCGACGAGCCGTGCGTGATGGTCGAGTGGTCCGGCATGCGGCAGTGGGTGGGGGGTGCCACCCCGCATCGGGTCCTGGCGTCACTGCTGTTCACGGACATCGTGGACTCGACAGGCATCGCGGCCCGTTTGGGCGATACGCGGTGGCACGATGTCCTCTCCCTGCACTACCAGCAGGCGGACCAGGTGATCGAGCAGTTCGGCGGCCGTCGCATCACGACGACGGGCGACGGCATGCTCGCGTCGTTCGACGCCGCCGCAACGGCGGCCAGGTGCGGTCTCGCCATGCGAGGATCCGCCGGAAAGCAGGAGCTGTCCCTGCGGATCGGCGTCCATGTCGGCGAGGTGGAGATGGCCGGGGAAGACGTCCGCGGAGTCACCGTGCACCAGGCCGCCCGCGTGATGGCTGCCGCCAAGCCCAGCGAGATCCTCGTATCCGAAGCCGTCCGGCTGCTCTGTCAGGGCTCCGAACTCGTCTTCGAGGACGCGGGTGAGCACGAGCTCAAGGGCTTACCCAGCCCTTGGCGGCTGTTCCGGCTCGTCGGCTGATCGCGCCTCCCCCCGGCGATTTCCCTGCGGCAGCCCTGGCACCGACGAACGCGATCACGATGAGCGCCCCCAAGCCGACCGCACCACCGGGATCGACACCGACGAGCGCGGCCGTGGTACCCAACAGGACGACGACGACCGTGCCGAAGGCGGGCGCGAGCGTTGCAACGTCGCTGAGTACGCTCGAGCCGGCGCCGACGCCGAGGCCGGCGAGTCCCACGCCCGCGATACCGAGGACGACCACCGTGATGCTCGCGGAGACCCATCCCCCCAGCCGTGACATCGACGCGTGCACGGGCTCGGAGATCGTCTCGACCGCGCCGGAACCGAGCACGGCGATGTCGCCGTCGACGAGGTCGGCCCCCTCGGTCAGGAGCGGACCCCACGATCGGGTTCGCACGTACTGGCGAGCCACGACCGTCACGGCTCCCTCGAGTTGCGCCGCAGATACGTCCTGCCAGGTCCGGGACGAGATGCTGCCCACCACGCGCTGCAACTCGTCGGCATCGGGCGGTGATGTCGTGGGCGATCCCTGCAGGAGCCGCTGAGGATCGCCGACGTACATGACGAGTTGCGTGGCTCGGCGCGCATCGAGGAACGATCTGGCGATGTTGAGGCGGACCTTCCACAGCAGTGCTCCGGCCACGTGCCTCGGTTCGAACACCATCACGACGGGCACATCGGCAGGAAGCTGCGCGGCGACGGCAGCGACCTTGCGAGCCGGAGACGCCCGGTCGCTCCAGGGGGTCGCCGCCATCGAGCGGAAGCCGGTCAAGCCCAGGAACCCGATCACGAGCGAGGCCCCCACGGCGACCACGACACGGGTGCCGAGCACGGTCCGCCGGTCTCCCTTCACGTACCGGCCCGCGAGGGTGCCCATCGCCGCAGCCGAGAGGCCCGTCGCCGCACCGATCGGCACGGCGAGCATGAGGGTGCGATGGCCCGGGAAGTCGGAGGCCACCACCATCACCGCGACACCCCCCAGGCACACCGCGGTCCAGGCGATCAGCATGCGCTGCGTCTCGCGATCGCCCCGGAACAGCCCACGAAGCGCTGCCGCCACGATCCCGGCCACGGCGAACGGAACGGTCGGCGCCACCCAGCGCCAGGTCTCGCCGAGCCGCTCGACGAAGAACCCCTGCACCAGGGTGAGGTCCCCGAGTTCGTCCAACGATCGGTGCAGGACGCCGAGCACGAGACCGATGCTGCCGACCGCACCGAGGGTCAATGCGGCGAGCGTCACGGCGGGGCGCACGTCGAACGGCATCGCACCGGCTCCGGCGCTCCGGCGAGCGCGTCCGGCGACCCACCATGCGCAGGAGAGCCCGAGCCATGCCACCACGATGGCGAACCAGGCGGGCAGGATCCCCGGATGTGCCAGCCCCGCCGCGAGGAAGGCGCCCGCCCCGACGGCGACGCTGCTCCGCGTCGGCGAACGTCGCCGGACGATCACCGCCACGCCGGCGCTGAAGCAGACGAGCGCGGTCATGTTGGCGACGTAGCCGGTGAGACGGCTGGTGCCGCCGAACGTCGCCGTGCCGATCGCGATCGGCAGGACCATCCATGCCGGGAGCGCCAGCGCCGATCGCACGAGCGCCGCCACGACGAGACCGAGCGCCGCGCAGAGCGCGACGGCCACTAGGGGGGGCGCGAGGCTTCCCGGCACGACCCCGATGCCCTGCAGTGCAGCGCCCATGGCCATCGTTCCGGGGCGCGCATCGATCGAGTCGAGGAAGCCGCCCCGGACCGCCCGGAACTGCCAGGCGTAGCCGAACTGGTCGGCTCCGATCAGGTGCACCGCGCTCCCGAAGGCGACGATGTAGAGCGCGACGATCGCCAGGCAGGCACTGGCACAGACCACGACGTCGACCGACCAACGTGGAGCGGGCAGGCGCCCGGTCACGATCCGTGCCCGCCGAGCCTCGTGCGGACCGTCGAGGCGATCTCATGCACCTGTTTGGGATCCGTGACCTTCCGACCCAG
>DASVGA010000080.1:0-4843 GCA_036379795.1 Actinomycetota bacterium
AGCAGGGACGGGGCGTTGAACGCGGCGTTCGCGAGGGCGAGGTTCTGCTCGTAGTTGTCGGCGAGCACGAGCGCGGCGACCTCGTCGGTCATGTCCTGCAGCAGCGCGTTGCGCTCGTCGACGCCGAGCTCGCCGTCGCGCACCGCGTCGTCGAGCAGGATCTTGATGTTGACCTCGTGGTCGGAGGTGTCGACACCGGCCGAGTTGTCGATGAAATCGGTGTTGATGCGCCCGCCGGTACCCGCGTACTCGATGCGACCACGCTGGGTGAACCCGAGGTTCCCCCCCTCGCCCACCACCCGGGCGCGTACCTGGTCGCCGTTGACACGCAACGGATCGTTCGCACGGTCACCGACCTCGGTGTGCCCCTCGCTCGACGCCTTCACGTAGGTGCCGATACCGCCGTTCCACAGCAGATCGACGGGCGCCTGCAGCGCGCGGTTGATCACCTCGGCCGGTGTCATCTCCGTGGGCGCGTCGTCGGTGA
Source organism: Actinomycetota bacterium (assembly GCA_036379795.1). Lineage (GTDB taxonomy): Bacteria > Actinomycetota > UBA4738 > UBA4738 > HRBIN12 > JAOUEA01. The sequence continues at coordinate 488 of DASVGA010000080.1, forward strand.
TGCCGAGGGCGGCTCGCGCTTCCGGCGATAACGCCACGCTCTTAGCCGATCGATCGATCACGTCGCCGCCCGGTGAGATCAGCGACCGGTCGTAGTCTGCCCACGTCGATCCGGGCGTCGTGAACAGCCGTTGGCGCCCGGCGAACGACGTCGCCGGGTCGGGGGCGGGGTCGATGAACACGTGGCGGTGGTCGAACGCGCACACGAGCCGGATCTGCGGCGTGTAGAGCATGCCGTTGCCGAAGACGTCGCCCGACATGTCACCGATGCCCACGACCGTGAACGGTTCGGTCATCACGTCGATGCCGATCTCACGGAAATGGCGCTTGACCGACTCCCACGCGCCGCGGGCCGTGATGCCGAGCTCCTTGTGGTCGTAGCCCTGCGATCCTCCGCTCGCGAAGGCGTCGCCGAGCCAGAAGCCGTACTCATGACTCACGGCGTTCGCGGTGTCGCTGAAGGTCGCGGTTCCCTTGTCAGCCGCCACGACGAGGTAGGGATCGTCTCCGTCGTGGATGCGCACCCCAGCCGGGTGCACCACGGCGCCGTCGACGAAGTTGTCGGTGATGTCGAGCAGGCCTCGCATGAAGGTGACGTACTGTGCCGAGACCTCGGCCTTCAGCTCGTCGGGAGTGACCGGCGTGCGCCGCAGGATGAATCCGCCCTTCGACCCATCGGGCACGATCACCGCGTTCTTCACCTTCTGCGCCTTCATGAGACCCAACACCTCGGTGCGGTAGTCCTCCTTGCGGTCCGACCACCGGATGCCGCCACGGGCGACCATGCCCCCGCGCAGGTGGATCGCTTCCATCTGCGGGGAGTAGACGAAGATCTCGAACAGCGGATAGGGCTTGGGCATCTCGGGCACCCTCGCGGAGCGCAGCTTGACGCTCAGCGACGAGCGACCGGGCACGTAGGCGTTGGTGCGCACGATCGCCTCGATCGTGCCGAGCAGGCTGCGCACGATGTTGTCCTGATCGAGTGAGCTGACGTCGCGGAGGGCGGCATGGATCGACTGACGGATCTCGTCGAGCTCCTCCTCGGACGAGGCGCGCTCCGGGTCGAACTTCGCCTCGAACATGTGCACGAGCGCGCTCGCGATCTGGGCCTGGTCCGCCAGGGCATCGTTGCGATACTCCTCGGTGTAGCGGGAAGAGACACGCATGCGGTAGCGGCGCAGCGCCCGCAGGATCTGCACCTGACGCCAATCGAGATCGGTGAGCGTGACGAGCCGGTTCAGCGAGTCGGACTCGGCCTCACCGCGCCAGACCGCCGAGATCGTCTCCGCGACGTTGCTGGCTTCCCGGCCGAGATCGAGCACAGCGCCCCTCGAGTCGAGCACCCCGAAGTCGTGGATGTACACCCGGCCCTCACCGAGCACCTGCGTCGGGATCTCCTCGACCGCACGCAGGCCGAGCGCCTCGAGGATCGGGATGAACGCCGACAGGTCGACCTTGCCCCCGGTCTTGTAGAGCTTCACGCGGGTCAGACGCTCACCGTGCTGCTCGTTGCCGATGCCGACGAGGAAGCCTTCCGGCTGCGACTCGAGCGACTCGAGCGCGAGCACGTCGTCGACGATCAGACCCCACTCCTCCGAGGCCTTGTAGTAGCTCGGGAACCGGGGCGCGTACTTCTCGGCCAGCGCCGGCCCTCGGATCGGCCCGGCGCGCGCGATCAGGGCGTCGCGCAGGTCGTCGTCCCAGCTCCTCGCGAGCCGTTCGACCTCGGCCTCGAGCTCCTCGTAGGGCACCTCGGGGATCTGGGTCGTCGGATCGACGTGCACCGTGAAGAAGATGCGCGCCGACTCCGTCTCCCCGAGCGACAGGTGGTAGTCGACGGTGCTGCCGTGGAACTGCTCGAGGAAGTACTGCTGCAGCCGCTTGCGGAGGGCCGCATTGAACCGGTCGCGTGGCAGGGCGACGATCACCGAGACGCTCCGCCCGTAGAGATCGCGCCGCACGAGCACCCGGATGCCACCATGCTTCTCGAGCTGCAGCAACCCGACCACGAGGCGTCGCAGCTCCTCGGCCGGCGCCTGGAAGAGCTCGTCCTTCGGGAACGACTCGACGAGCTCCACGACCTGCTTGTAGTCGTGGGAGCCGGGGATCAGATCCTCGGCGGCGATGATCTGCTCCAGCTTGCGGTGCAGCAAGGGCGTCTTGGCCGCCGGCTCCATGTAGGCCTTGGAGGTGAACAACCCGATCAGACGCGCTTCGCCCCTGATGACCCCGGCCGCGTCGACGACACGCACCCCGATGTAGTCCATCCGGGCGCGACGGTGCACCGTGGAGTAGGAGTTCGTCTTCGAGAAGACGAGCAGGTCCCCTTCCTCGATGCGTGCCCGCACGACCTCGTCGAGATCGGACAGGCGCGTGACGTCGGCGAACGCCGATCGCTGCAGATCGCTCAGGATGCCGAGCCCGCTGTCGGGCACCGCCCGGATCCCCGCACGATCCTGGCCGTCGAGGTCCACGAGCTCGTACTCGCGGTAGCCAAGCAGCACGAAGTTGAGCTGAGCGAGCCATTCCAGGAAGTCGATCGCCTCGCCGACCTCCTGCGGGGAGTAGCGCACCGCCCCGGCGCGCGCGAGCTCGATCATGTGCCGCACCCGCTGTTGCATCGGCTCGAAGTCACGCACGACGAGCCGGACGTCACGCAGGATCGTGTGCACGCGTCGCTCGAGGTCCGCGCTCTCCTCGGGCGTGAGCACGCGGTCGAGCTCGAAGTGCATGACCGACTCGCGGTGGCTGGACTCTCGACCCGACATCACGCGCTCGATGCGCCCCTGCTCGTCGCGGACCGTCCCGATCACCGGATGCACGAGCCGGCTCACGCCGAGACCGCGAGCGAGCAGCTCTTCTTGCAGGGAGTCGACGAGGAACGGCGAGTCCTCGGTGTTCGTCTCGACGACCGAGCCCGCCGACTCGTAGCCGTCGGTCGCCACCTCTGCGCGGAACACCCGCACCGCGGAAGGTTCGTTTCGGCGTCCATCGGCGAGTTCGAACGCGGTCGTCACCATGCCGAGCAAGGCATCGACGCCGAGCGCCTGTAGTTCCTCATCCGGGAACCGTCGCAGGAAGGCCTTGGCGAACGCCCCCACGGCGTCCCGACGTTCGCGTTCGACCCGCTCGGCTATCGCTTCGAGGAGATCGTGCAGGGCGGCGTGCGCTTCACCGGGAGCGGCGGTCGCCACGTTCTCGGGGTGCGCGTCCACGACGGCCCATTGTGGCAGGTCGTGGGGCATCCTATGCGTTGCCCGTCAGGGTCCCGTCGGCACCGGTCTGGCGGCATGCGTGGCGTAGGAAGCGCGCACGATCGGCAGCAGGCCGGTGATGTAGGCGCCACCCACACATCCGCGACACCACGCGGACGCGTTGATCGCCCTTGCGGTCACCGCTGCGCTCCGACACGAGCCGAGCGCGTCGAGGATCGCCGCATACCCGTACGAGTCCGCGCCCAGTACGAGCGTGTCGCGCGAGGCGTCGAGACCCTGCGACAGCGACACGTAGCTCTTCACGCCGACGGCGTTCATGTCGGCCGCATCGGGCATGTCGCGGGTGGTCGCGAGCGGGTTGAAGGCCGCGGCGGTCGACTCGGCCGTTTCCCAGGTGACGACGATCAGCAGGTTCTCGTCACACGCGGGGGCTCCGAGCCGCCCGAGGAAGGCCGCAGCCCATCCCTCGTAGTCGAGCGGCCCGGCTGCAGATGGCGAGCCGGGGCCGGAGCCTTCGTCGACAACCGGGGCCGGACGCAGCGCTCGCTCGCGCGCGTGCACGAGCTCGGCCAGGTACGCGCTCCACGCATCGAGCTCCTCCTGGACGTGCCGCGCCCATGACGACCGGAGCGTCGCCCGCAGGGTGTGCCGGGCTCGGGCCAGCAGCATCGACGGATCTCGGCGGCGGAACGATCCGAGCGGCCCCGCCCGCACGGTCCCGACAGGCCCTGCCGCCACGGCTTCCTCGAGGCGATCCACGACCGCCGACGCCCGGCGGATGTGGCGGTACCAGCGCTCGATGCGTGGGTACCACCGGTCGATCCGCGCCTGGGCCTTCTCGATCCGCGCGTCGAGGGTCGCGACGTCGAGACCCGGAGCCGTGCCGAGATGAGACGCCGCGACCGCCGTCGACGCCGTCGGGAACCCGACGAACGACGCGAGTAGAACCACGAGGAGGGAGCGACGGAGCATCGGCGAGCGAGGTATCGGCTGCATCCGAACGCCGCTTGACCGACGCACGGACGCGTGGCGCGGTCCGGCCCGGTCCGGTCCGGGCCCTCTCGACGTGCCGGTGAACAGCCGATTACCATCCGACGATGCTCGGGGGGTGGCGTCGTGCGGCAACGGTGACGGCGCTCGTC
>DASVGA010000081.1:0-2324 GCA_036379795.1 Actinomycetota bacterium
CGTGATGTGCGTCGGCATCGCCGAGGTGGGCGCGCTCGTCACCGGCACATCGCTCACACCGCACGTCGGGTCGCTCATGGTGCTGTACGGGGCGACCACGGGACGCGACGGCATCGGTGGGGTGAGCGTGCTCGCGAGCGCGACCCTCGACGATGCGGGCGAGGGCTCGCGGCCGAGCGTGCAGATCGGCGACCCGTTCGCCGAGAAGCTCCTGATCGAAGCCTCGCTCGAACTGATCGACCGGGGCCTGCTCGAGGGCCTCCAGGATCTGGGCGGCGCCGGTCTCACGTGCGCCGTGAGCGAGTCGGCTGCGCGCGCGGGCATGGGGGCCAGGCTCGACCTCGACGCCGTGCCGCTGCGCGAGGCCGGTATGGAACCGTTCGAGATCCTCACGAGCGAGTCGCAGGAACGCATGCTCGCGCTGGTGCACCCGTCGAAGCTCGCCGACGTGCGGTCGGTGTGCGAGCGCTGGGGCCTTCGGATCGCCGTTGTCGCCGAGCTCGTCGAGGGCGGAACGCTCACCGTGACGCACGCGGGTGAGCTCGTGGCCGAGGTTCCGGCCGTCTCGCTCGTCGACGAGGGACCCGTCTACGACCGGCCGAGCCGAGCGCCCGTCGGCGATGCCGCCTCGCACGACGACCCGACCTTCCTGCCCTACGACGGCGACCCGCTCGAGTCGCTGAAGGCCGTGCTGTCGGCGCCCAACGTGGCGTCGAAGCGATGGGTCTGGCAGCAGTACGACTCGCTCGTGCAGGGCCAAACGATGGCGGGCGCAGGAGGCGATGCGGCCATCGTGCGGCTCGAGGGCACGATGCGTGCGCTCGCCCTCGCGACCGACGGCAAGGGACGGTACGGGTCGCTCGACCCCTACCTCGGGGCCGTGCACGCCGTCGCCGAATCGGCGCGCAACGTGGCGGTCACCGGCGCGCGCCCGCTCGCGATCACGAACTGCCTGAACTTCGGCAACCCCGAACGCCCCGAAGTGATGTGGCAGTTCGCCGAGTCGATCCGGGGCATCCGCGACGCGTGCCTCGCCTTCGACACGCCGGTCACCGGCGGCAACGTGAGCTTCTACAACGAGTCGGCCGATTCCGCGATCTGGCCGACGCCGGTGATCGGCATGCTGGGGCTGTTCGACGATCATCGGCTCCGGGTGCCATCGGGTTTCCCGCGTGCCGGCCTCGCGGTCTACCTGCTGGGGGAGACGTTCCCGGAGCTGGGAGGCTCGGAGTTCGCCGAAGTCGTGCTGGGCGTGGTGGCCGGACGTCCTCCGGCGCTCGATCTCGCGAAGGAACGCGCCCTGCACTCGCTGCTCGTCGAGGCGGCCGCAGCCGACGTGCTCTCGAGCGCGCACGACTGCGCCGACGGCGGGCTCGCGATCGCCCTCGTGGAGTCGGCGATCGAGGGCGGTCAGGGGTTCGCGGTGACGATCGGCACCGATCTGCCGCCGCACGTCTCGCTGTTCGGCGAGAGCGCGTCGCGCGCCGTGGTCGCGGTCGCGCCCGAGCACGAGCCCGCCTTCGACGAACTCGCCGGCTCGCACGGCGTTCCGGTGCAGCGACTGGGTGAGACCGGGGGACCGCGCGTGGTCTTCGACGGCATGTTCGAGACGACGGTCGCCGAGCTGACCGAGATCTACGAGGGGGCCATCCCCCGGCTCATGGAACGGGCGGGCTGAATGCCGGATGCGACCTCACGCCCGGCGATCCGGGCGGTGACCTTCGACTTCTGGGACACGCTCGCCGCCGGCACGGCAGGAAGTGGAAGCGCCATGCGCCGGCTCCAGATCGACCGGTTCGCCACGACGCTCGACGACGCTGGCCGGCACGTGCCCGACGACGAGCTCGTGAGCGCGTTCGACGCGAACTGGGAGCGCTTCGAAGCGCAGTGGATCGCGAACACCGGCCAGTACACGCCCGCCGACACGGTGGACTTCGTGGCCAGCCGCATCGATCTCTCGGTCGACGACGGGCTACGGGGCCGGCTGATCGACGGGTTCCGCGACGTGGGGGAACGAGTGCCCCTCGAGCTCGCCCCGGGCATCGCCGACGTGCTCGGAACCCTCCGGTCGGCGGGTCTGCGCCTCGCGATCGTCTGCGACGTGGGCCTCACTCCGTCGCCCACCCTGCGTGAGCGGCTCCGGCGATTCGGAGTGCTCGAGGCGTTCGACGCGTGGGCATTCAGCGACGAGACGGGGTGGTTCAAGCCGGCGCCCGAGGCGTTCGCGCCCGCGCTCGAGGCGGTCGGCCTCGGCGTTGCCGACGGCCCCTCGGTCGCCCACGTGGGCGACAACCCTCGGACCGATGTCGCCGGCGCGCTGGGGC
>DASVGA010000082.1:0-4850 GCA_036379795.1 Actinomycetota bacterium
CCCGGGCGCCTTGCGCTCCTTCGAGGGTGCGAGGGTGCAGCAGCAGCCCCGCCCGCTCGAGCGACGCCAGCTCGTCCCGAAGGAATCCCAACGCGTCGGTCACGAGCTCGAGCCTCCGTTCGGAACGAGGATCACCTTGCCCGACCGGCCGGACGCCGTGGTCTCGAAGGCTTCCTGCCACTGTTCGAAGCCGAATCGATGCGTGATCACCGGCGAGACATCGACCCGGCCGGTCGACAGCAACGTCGTGGTCTGCTGCCACGTGCGGAACATCTCCCGCCCGGTGATGCCTTGCAGGCGAGCCTCCTTGAAGATCACCTGGTCGTTCAGGTCGAGGGTGACCGAGGCGTCCGGAAGGCCGAGCAGCGACATGCGGCCGCCCCGCGCGAGCATCCGCGTGCCTTGATCGATCGCGGTCGCGTTGCCGCTCATCTCGAGCACGACCTCGGCCCCGACGCCCTTCGTCCGCTCCAGCACGGCAGCCACGGGGTCCACCTCGACCGGGTCGATGAGCACGTCGGCGCCCATCTCACGGGCCTTGTCGCGTCGGTAATCGTTGGGCTCGATCGCGATCACCTCGAACGCGCCGAGCGAGCGCACGACGCCCACGGCGAACATGCCGATCGGCCCGCACCCGATCACCGCGACGACGTTGGTCGCGATGTCCTCGCCGCCGCCGGTACCGAACGCGGCGTGCACGGCGTTGCCGAACGGTTCCATGATCGATGCGACGTCGAGATCGATGCCCTCACCAACCACCCACGCGTTCGTCGCGGGGAGCACCACGTACTCCGCGAACGCGCCCTCGGTGTCGACACCGAGGATGCGCAGGTTCTCGCAGATGTGCGCGCGTCCCGTCTGGCAGGTGGAACAGTGCCCGCACGCGATGTGCGTCTCGGCCGCGACGAACGCGCCGGGCTCGAGGTGATGCACCTCATCGCCGACCGCATGCACCGTGCCAGCGACCTCGTGGCCGAACGTCATCGGCACCGAGCCGATCCTGCGCTCGGCCCACTCGTTCCACTCGAGCATGTGCAGGTCGGTTCCGCAGATCGACGCGCCATGCACACGCACGAGCACCTCGTCGTCGCCGGGTACGGGCGTCGGGATCTCGACGAGCTCGGCGCCGGGGGCACGTGCCGTCTTCCGCAGCGCCTGCATCGTTCCGCTCACGGTCGAAGGGTACCGTGAGGCGGGAACCGATCGGTTCGGTCGAACCGTCCGAAGGGCCAATGACCCTGACCCGGAAGGACCACCCATGACCCTGCGCCGGCTCATGCCCCTGCTGCTGACGGCTTCCGTCGTGACCGCGTGCGCCGACGCCCCCACAGCAGGCGATCCATCGTCGGGAGGCATCGCGCACCCCGCGGCTCCAGGCGATCTGCTCCTGCGGTGGGGGTACGCGGGAGGGTTCACCCCACCGGAGTTCCAGCTCACGAACCTTCCGTCGTTCTCGCTCTACGGCGACGGCACGATCGTGCGCCCCGGCCCGCAGATGGAGATCTATCCCGGCCCGGCGCTGCCCGCGCTCGAGGCGATGAGGGTCGACGAACGAGGCATCCAGCTCATCCTCGAGGCCGCGCTCGAGGCGGACCTCGACACGGTGGGGGATCTCACCGACATGGGCTCGGTGGGCATCGCCGACGCCGCTGACACCGTGTTCACGCTGGAGTTCGGCGACGTCGATCGCACGGTGCGCATCTACGCCCTCACCGAACTCGCAGGACAGATGCCCGGCATGTCCGATGAGGAGTTCCGGGCCAGGAAGCGGATGCTCGCGTTCGTGGAACAGCTCGGAACGCTGGAGACCTGGCTCCCCCAGGGCTCCGTGTCGGGATCGACGGTCTTCGAGCCGTCCGGCGTCCGAGCGTTCGTCACTCGCTATCGAGGTGAGCCGGACCTGCCCCAGGAGCGTCTGCCGTGGCCACTCACGGTGCCGCTCGACGGCATCGGGGAGGACGCCGGTGCCGGCTTCCGGTGCGTCGTCGTGAGGGGACAGGACTGGACCGAGCTACTGCGACCGGCCGCAACGACGGCCACGCAGCTCACTCCGTGGACCAGCGAAGGACACAGGTACGCGGTCGCGTTCCGCCCGCTGTTGCCCGACGAGTCCACCTGCTGACCGGCGCGTCGCCGCGGTCCAGCCCCCGCCTGAGCTCCTCAAGCCAGCGGAACGCAATGCCGATGAGGAACCGGCGAGGGCAAACGTGCCCGGCCACTCGACGTGTGAGGAAACGGCAGGCAGCGTGAACGTGAGCGACCCCCCCGTTCCAACGACACGTGGGTCCACCGTGGCCCCGATGACGTCACACCGACCGGACCCGAACGACCGGTCCGTGTCGGACCATCCGATCGAGGACGCGATCGCCGACCTACAGGCCCAGTTGCGCGATCTCGAGGTTCGCTACCGAGGCATCATCGAAGCGCTGCCCGCCGTGATCTACCTCGAGGAGCTCGGACCAGACGGCCACGTGATCGATGTGAGCCCCACGGTCTCCGCATTGCTCGGCGTCACGCGTGAGGATCTGCTCACTCGCCCCGAGGCATGGTTCGACCGCGTGCACCCGGACGACCGCGACCGCGTGACGGCGGCGAACGAGCACGCCGTCGAGACGGGCGAGCCCTTCCGCGTCGAGTACCGCGCCGTCCACCGGGACGGGCGTGAAGTGCGGATCAAGGACGACTGCGTGCTGATCCGCGACGAGCACGGCACCCCGATGTACTGGCTCGGCCTCATGCTCGACGTGACCGACGACGCGACGACCCGCGACGAGCTGTACGAGGCACGATCGAAGTACGGAGCGCTGGTGGAGCAGATCCCCGCGATCGTGTACGTCGACGTCGCCGACGAGCAGATGACCACGACCTACGTGAGTCCACAGATCCTTCCCTTGCTGGGGTGCACGCCCGAGGAGTACGTGTCCGACCCCGACCTGTGGGCCCGCATGCTGCACGCCGACGACCGGGAGGCGGCGATCGAGACCTACCTGCGCGGCCGCGAGCTCGGTCAACCCTTCGTCTACGAGTACCGGCTCGTGGCGAAGGACGGCCGGGTGCTGTGGTTCCGTGACTCCGCGATCGTGTTGACCGATGCCGACGGCCGACCCGCGCTGATCCAAGGGGTGATGCTCGACATCACCGAGCGCAAGGCCGCGGAGGAGCAGATCGCCTACCTCGCCTACCACGACAAGCTCACCGGCATGGCGAACCGGGCGATGTTCGACGAGCTGCTGGAGCTCTCGCTCACACGCGCGCGCAGGAGCGGTGGCGGGGTGGCGGTGATCTCCGTCGACCTCGACGACTTCAAGCTCGTGAACGACTCGCTCGGCCACGAGCGGGGCGACGAGCTGATCACGGCGCTCGCCGACCGATTGCGGGAGGCCACCAGGGATACCGACCTCGTGGCGCGGCCGGGGGGCGACGAGTTCCTGGTGCTGCTCGCGGACCTGGACACGTCGGCTCCCATGCCCGGCGGACAGAACGGGGGATCGATCACGGCCGAGGCGGTCGCGATGCGGATCCAGGAAGCCATGCGTCAGCCGTTCGAGATCGCCGGCACCGAGCTGTACCTTACGGCGAGCCAGGGCATCAGCGTTTTCCCCGAGGACGCCGACGACGCGACGACCCTGCTCACCAACGCCGAGACGGCGATGTTCCAGTCGAAGCGGATGGGGCCTGGCGGTTTCGTGGTGCACTCGACCGACACCGGTGACGCGATGACCCGGCTCTCGATGTCCACGAGGCTGCGGAAGGCTGTCGAGCAGAAACAGTGGATGCTGCACTACCAGCCACTGATCGAGCTCGATTCCGGCCGCATGTACGGCGTGGAAGCCCTGATCCGCTGGCCTGAGCCCAGCGGCGGCCTCGTGCCTCCCGGCGAGTTCATCCCGCTCGCCGAGGAGATGGGTCTGATCGAGGCGATCGGCGATTGGGTGGTCGAGGAGATCTGCCGTCAGGACGCCCAGTGGCGTGCCGAGGGCCTCAAGCTCGAGATCGGATTCAACCTCTCACCGAGACAGCTGTGGCAACCCGAGCTCGTCGCGAAGATGGTGGCTCCGATCGTGATCGCGGGCATCGACCCGGCACGCGTCACGGTCGAGATCACCGAATCGACAGCGATGACCGATCCCGATCGCACGGTCGAGCTCCTGCAGGAGATGCACGGTCGTGGTCTCAAGCTCGCGATCGACGACTTCGGCACCGGCTACTCATCGTTGGCCCGGCTCAAGCACATGCCGGTCGACATCCTCAAGATCGATCGATCGTTCGTGCGCGACGTCGACCTCGATCGTGACGCGGCGAGCATGGTGTCGGCGATGATCTCGCTCGCCCACAACCTCGGCATGACGCCGCTCGCGGAAGGGATAGAGACCGAGGGCGAATGGCGGTTCCTGGCCGATCGTGGATGCCCGCTCGGCCAGGGCTACTTCTTCAGCCGTCCCGTGCCCGCATCCGACATCTTGGCGATGCATCGGCGGGCGTCGCTCAGGATGGTCGAGCACGGCGGCGAGGCGGCTTCTGTCTAGCGTCGACGCTTCGGCCCCCGCAACCCGGAGCGGCGCCCCCGCACGCTGCCGCTGAAGACCGTGCGAGGAGGCGCGACCTTCATGCCTTCCTGCTCGAACTCCTCGTGCAGGTCGAGGCGGGCCGCCATGCGGCTCACGTCACCCAGCTGTTCGGGGGTGACGAAGGTCACGCTCGTGCCGGTGCGACCCGCCCTGGCGGTGCGCCCGACGCGATGCACGTATCCCTTGTCATCCTGCGGCGGGTCGTAGTTCACGACGAGCGTGATGTCGTCGAGGTCGAGACCCCGCGCTGCCACGTCCGTCGCGATCAACACCCCGACGTGC
>DASVGA010000083.1:0-2500 GCA_036379795.1 Actinomycetota bacterium
GAGAAGGCCGATGCGAGCTGCTGGACCGCGGCCACGAGCCGGCCGGGCTCCTCGCCGAGCGTCTCGACGAGCGCTCGGGCGGCGGGCACCGAGAGATCGAGGTTCAGAGCGTCGGCTCGGCGCGAGACCCAGGGTTCCAGGTCCTTGCGCTTGATCTCGACGTGCACCACGTCGCCCACGGGCTTCACGGTCTTGTCGAGCGCGGCGGGCACCTTGCCCCGCTCGGCCACCTGACAGCAGATCACGAGCTGCGCGTCGGGGTCGGGAGCGGCGAGGTAGGCGGCGAGCTCGGCGATGGCATCCTTCGTGAGCGACCGGGCATCGGAGATCAGCAATGCCCTCGGCTCACCGAACAGCGACGGGGTCGCGAGGTCCTGCAGCTCGCTCCCCTGCCACTCGGCCGCATCGACCTCGGTCGGATGCTGGTCGCCGAAGCGGGCGAGCGCCGCTTCCCGCAGCAGGAAGGCGTCCTCGCCCCAGAGCAACGCGATCGGAGCCTGTGACCGTGGCGACATCGAGCCGATGCTACCGCGCCCCCGTGACGCGGCGGCCCGAGGGTAATCATCGCTCCCCCGCCACCATCGGCACGCCTCCCTCGAGGGTCACCGTGATCGTGCCGCGCTCATCGGTGCGCCACACCGTCGAGCCCGCCGCGGCGAGGGCGGCCAGCGTCGACGGCACCGGATGCCCGTAGGTGTTCTCCCCGACGCTCACGACGGCGACGGGCGCCGCGACCGCGTCGAAGAACCCGGCGACCGACGTCGCCGCGCCGTGGTGCGGCACCTTAAGGAGATCGGCGTGCAGATCGAGACCGTGGTCGGCGCTCTGCTCCAGCAGCCATTCCTGCGCGGGCTCCTCGGGCTCGGTGGCGAACAGCACGACGTCGTCGCCTCGAACGAGCCGGATCACGAGGGCGTCGTTGTTGGTGTCGGACTCGGTGCCTGCGTAGCACTCGTGTGGCGAGAGCACGTCGAGGCGCACGTCGCCGACGGTGAACGACTCCCCCGCCCACGGGTTCCGCACCTCGATGTCCTCGTCGGCGATCGCGTGGTCGACCTCGACCTGCAGCGCCGACGTCGACGGGCAGCCCGGCTGCAGCACCAGCCCGACCTGGAAGCGCGCGAACACCGACGGCAGGCCGACCACGTGGTCGGCGTGCGGATGGCTCGCGACGACCACAGCGAGGCGCTTCACGCCGAGAGCGGCCAGCTCGGTCGCGACCAGGTCCTCGTCGGGCCCGCCGTCGACGAGCATCGTCATACCCGCCGGCGTCGTCACGAGCGCCGCGTCGCCCTGGCCGACGTCGAAGAATCGCACCGTGAGCGAGGAAGGCGGGCCCACCGATGTGGCCGAGTTCCAGACGAGCAGTGGCAGGGCCACGACGCCCGCGACGACGGCCCGCCTGGGCGGCTTCCACCCTGTGCGCAGGGCGACGGTGACCCCGGCGACGATCGCGGCGCCGGCGAGCAGCACGATCGGACCTCCCCGAGACGTGACGTGTGCGACGGGCGCGCGTCCGGCGACGTTCGCGATGAGCTGCAAGGCGCGCATCGGCACCTGCGCGCCGAGCCCGACGAGATGACCGAGCGGTTCCGAGACGATGCCGGCCGCCGCGGCGACGAGCCCCAGCAGCAGCGAGGGAGCGACGGTCGGTGCGGCGACGACGTTCGCGATGAGCGTCACCCCGGGCACGTCGTGGAAGTGGAAGAGCAACACGGGCGTCACACCGAGCTGGGCCGCGAAGGTCGTTCCCGCCGCCGCCGCGACCGGCGTGGGCATGAACCTCGTGAATCGCTCGCCGAGGGGCGCCGCCATCGCGATCATGCCTGCGGTCGCCGTCACCGAGAGCTGGAACCCGATCGATCGCACGAGCACCGGCTGCAGGATCAGCAGCACCAAGACAGCGCCCGACAGCACCACAGCGGTCGACCGGGCGCGGCCGAGCAGCAACCCGACGAGCGCGAGCGAGGTCATGGCTCCGGCGCGCATGACGGAAGGCTCCGCCCCCGTGAGCACGACGATGAATGCGACCGTGAGCAGTCCGATCGCGACCTGAAGCGGGCGCGGCACGCCGAGCATCGTGACTATCGCGAGCACGGGGCCGAGCACCATCGCCACGTTGCCGCCCGAGACGACGAGCAGGTGCGTGAGCCCGGTCGCTTTGAAGTCGCGCTCGACGCCTGGGTCGAGCTCGGAGTCGTCACCGAGCGAGAGGCCCATGAGCAGGCCCGCTTCCCGCGCGGGGAAGACCGCTTGGATCGAACCCCCCACCGTGGCGCGCACCGCCTGCGTCGCGCGAACGAACGGGTTCGGGGAGTCACCGAGCCGTTCGATCTCGGAGGCGCGCAGAGTGACCGCCACGCCCTTGGCGTGCAGCACATCGAGGAACTCGGCGTCGTCGGGAACCTCGAGTGCGCCTTCCACCCGCACGAGGTCTCCGCGCGCGACGGCGGGTGGCACCTCGTCGCCGGCGAGCCAGATCGTCTCGCGGAGCGTGCTC
>DASVGA010000084.1:0-4180 GCA_036379795.1 Actinomycetota bacterium
GCCGTGGTGACCGGCCCCGCGAAGCCCTCCTACGCCATCGAGCCACTCGCCGAGGGCGAGTACTTCTTCAACTGCGAGATCCATCCCGCCACGATGACCGGCACGATGACGGCCGCGCCCGGCGGCGGGGAAGGCGGCGGCGAGGGCGTGACGGTTGCCGCAGCCGCGCTCGAGTTCAACACCGACACGATCGAGCTGCCGGCAGACACCCCGACCACGATCACGTTCGACAATCAGGAAGCCGGGGTCCCGCACAACATCGCGATCTACGGCGACGACTCGCTCGGCGAGGTGCTCTTCCAGGGCGAGGTCGTGACCGGCCCGGCCAGCGTTCCGTACGAGGTGCCTGCCCTGCCCGAGGGCGAGTTCTTCTTCCAGTGCGACGTGCATCCCACGATGACCGGCACCGTGGTCGTGGCCGCGGGCGGCGGTGGGGGAGAGCAACCCCCGCCCGACGAAGGAGGGGGAGGAGAGCAGCCACCGCCCGACGAAGGTGGGGGCGGGGGCGGGGCAACCGCGACCGTCGCCGCCGAGAACACGGCGTTCAACCCCGCGACCCTGTCCTGGGCCGCCGACACCCAGATCGCCCTCACGTTCGACAACCGCGATCCGGCCGACGTGGCCGGCCCGCACAACGTCTCGATCTACGACGGCGACACAGCTGTGTTCCAGGGTGAGTTGGTCTCGGGTCCGGCTACGGTCGAGTATGCGATCCCACCGATGCAACCCGGCACCTTCGAGTTCCGATGCGACGTGCATCCCGAGATGATCGGAACGGTCGAGGTCACGTGAGCACCTCGGTCGGCGCACCGGCAACGGGCGCCGACGCGCCCTCGGAGCCGCCGCCGCGCCGCCGGTACGGGATGGTCGCGCTCATCGTGGCCCTCGTCGTGGTGGGCGCAGGCATCGCCGCCTACATGTCGCGTCCCGACCCCCGTGAGAAGGGTGGCGTGGCCGCGCTCGACACGCCGTTCCCGGGTCTTCGCGGCGAGGCCGTCGTCGGCTCAGACGTCGACACCGCCTCGATGGAGTGGTCGGTGCTCGTCGTGAACGTCTGGGCGACGTGGTGCGAGCCGTGCCGTCGGGAACAGCCCGCGCTGCTCCAGGTGCAGGAGGTATACGCCGGCCGAGGCGTGGAGTTCGTCGGCATCGATTACCGCGACGACCGCGCAGCCGCCGGGCGCTGGATCGAAGACTTCGGCGTGACCTATCCGAGCCTCTACGATCCGGACGGGCGCACGGCCGCTTCGCTCGACTTCCCGTTCGTGCCCGACACGTTCCTCGTGGACTCGTCGGGTACGACGCGCTACGCCATCTACGGCGAAACGAGCGCCGAAGAGCTCACCCGCCTGATCGACGATCTCCTCAGCTCGGCGGGGAGATGAGCAGTCAAGGAGAGCTCCGTGTTGGAACAGCATCCCTTGCGATCGATGAAGCGGGAGCTGTGACTCGCTTGAACACGGTCGACCTCTTCGACTTCCTCAGGGCAGTCTCGTCATCCCCTCTTCAACCGTCTCGTCGTGGCGATCTTCATGGCCTTCATGGTGGGCTGGCTGCTCGTCACGTCGTGGGAAACAATCCCTCTCCAGCTCCGCGCCACGACGCTTGCGGTCAGCATCGTGTGGTCGGTCGTGTGCGCTGCGATCGTTTCCGGCGTAGGCATCTACATCCGGCGCAGAGGGACGTACTGATCAAGGTGCTTCCCATCGGCGTCGCGATCAGCTTGAGCCTCGCGTTCAGGATGCTGACACGATCCATGGGCGCCCATGGCGATGTGGTGCTTGCCGCGGCACTGGCGGGTGCGATGGTGGCAGCCGCGGTGCTCCTGCTCACGGAACCGGGTCCGCCGAAGGCGCGCTCGAAGGTCACAGCCTTCACGCCGACCGATCCTTCGATCGATCTCCCCAGCCGGCCTGATCTCCCCGAGATCCCTGATTGAGAGCGGCTGCACCTGGTTCGGATGGTCGAGACGCGGCTCGTCGGATCACCTGAGAGCGTCGAGGGCGACGGCGCCGAACAGTGCCGCCAGGTACACGATCGAGTACGTGAAAAGTTGCCATGAGCGGTTCGAGTCGGTGTGCTCTTCGTCGCTGTCGGTTCGCCGCCACAGCAGCAGCGCGCGGTAGACGAACACTCCGCCGAGGACGACCGCGGTCAGCGTGTAGATGGGGCCCATGTCCGCTACCGGTGCGAGCAGCAACGTCGTCGCGAACAGCACCAGCGAGTAGAGGAAGATCTGCCGCTTCGTCTCCCCCTCGCCCTTGACCACTGGGAGCATCGGCACGCCCGCCGCCGCGTAGTCACCGCTGAATCGGAGCGAGAGCGCCCAGAAGTGCGGCGGCGTCCAGACGAACACGATCGCGAACAGGATCCACGCGGGGAGGGCCAGCGAGCCGGTGACCGCGGCCCATCCGATCAGCGCGGGGGCGGCGCCGGCAGCGCCGCCGATCACGATGTTCTGCGTCGTCGATCGCTTCAGCCACATCGTGTAGATCACGACGTAGAACGCGATCGCGGCGAGCGCGAGGGTCGCGGCCAGCATGTTGACCGTCACCGTCAGGAACAGGAACGAGAACGCTCCCAGCCAGAATCCGAACGCGAGCGCTCGCTCGGGCGAGACCTGGTGCGCGGGGAGCGGACGCCCGCGGGTGCGCCGCATCACCTCGTCGATGTCGCGGTCGAGGTACATGTTGATCGCGTTGGCAGCTCCGGCGGCGAGGGTTCCACCGACGAGCGTCGCGAGCATGAGCCAGGGCGACGGCACGCCTCGCTCGGCGAGCATCATCGCGGGAACGGTCGTGATCAGCAGCAGCACGATGATGCGGGGCTTCGTGAGGCGGTAGTAGGCGGTGATCGTGTCGCGCACCGCAACCGGTTCCTCTGCAACACCCTCGGGGGCCGCCTCCGAGAGGTCACCGCGTTCGGTCGCACCCGGCTCCCGGCGGGCGACCACGGCGAGCGCCACGACCACCGCCCAGATGGCTGCCGACATGCCCACGTGCAGGGCGCGGGGCCAGACGGCGAGGTCGGTGATGACGTTGACGCCACCGACGAGGATCTGCGCGACGAACAGGCTTCCCGCTGCGGTGGACAGACGGATCAGCCGCGCCGACCGGTGGGTCATCGTGCGAGCTCGAACGACCATCCACAGCACCAAGGCCGCCACCGCGATCGCGAGGAGCCGGTGGGCGAACATCTCCGCCGCGCCGGGCGAGTCGAAGCTCGGCACGAGCCGGCCTCCCATGAGCGGCCAGTCGCGGAACGCGAGACCGGCGCCCTCGGCTCGCACGTAGGTGCCGACGAGCAGCAGCGCGAACGTCGCGAGCGCGGTCGTGAGCGCGAGCCAGGCGTAGGCAGGCTCGCCCGCGGGCCGCTCCGGCAGGAAGCTCAACGCCGTGGTGGCGACGACCACGCCGAGCACGATCATCGCGAGCCCGAAGTGCAGGGTGACCACGGCCGGATCGAGCGCGCTGTTCACGACGGCCCCGCCGAGCGCACCCTGCACGCCGAACAGCGGAACGAGCCAGACCGCGAGCACCACGGCTGCGTGCGGCGTCGCGATCGAGCGGCCCCGACTCGCGCGCCTCAGCTCGATGATTCCGACGACGGCGAGCGCCACGGCGAGCAGTCCCGAGACGACCCCGAGCGCCCGGTGCACGTACTCGATGAGGGTGTGGTACTCCCAGCGGGGGATCCAGCTTCCGAAGCAGGTGGGCCAGTCGGGGCACCCGTCGCCCGATCCGGTCGCGCGCACGACGCCGCCCCACACGATCAGCGTGAGCGTCGAGACCGTCGTGGAAACCGCCAGCTTCTGGAACCGGGTCATCGAGTCCTCGTGAGGGGTCGGCCGCTGATGGTGTGATCGAGCGCGCCGCCATGATAGTGGCGGCCTGCCGAAGTGGAGCCGACGACGCTCGCTGCGGAAGGGTCGACCGGGTGCGAGATACTTCCGGCCATGACGTTGGAGCGAGCCCTCGCTGCGGATGCGCTCGAGGCGGTGCGCGCCGACGTCGACATCGTGCTCGACGAGTACCTTGCGGAGTCTGCGGCTGATCTGGGTCGCGTCGACGAACGGGCATCGCTGCTTGTCGAGGAGATCTCGCGGCTCGTGCGCGCCGGTGGCAAGCGCTTGCGGCCGGCCTTCTGCATCTGGGCTTACCGCGCCGCCAGAGGACCGAGC
>DASVGA010000085.1:0-17258 GCA_036379795.1 Actinomycetota bacterium
CCGGCGTCGCGAGCTCGCCCTCCTCACCGACACGTTCGCGCGGGTGCGGGGGCGCGCGCGAGCGCACCTCGTGACGCTTTTGGGCGAGCCCGGCATCGGCAAGACCAGGGTCGTCGAGGAGTTCCTCGCCGGCCTGCCGGACGGCGTGCGTGTGCTCTCCGGGCGTTCGAGCGTGTTCGAGGAGGAGGTGACGTTCTGGCCCCTCGCCCAGATGGTGTTCCGGGAGATCGGCGCCGACCGGGGGGCTCCCGAAGACGTGGTGCGAGATCGGCTGCGCTCGTTCGTGGGGGAGTGGGTCGAGGACGACGACGTGGACGAGGCTGCCCGCCGGCTCGCCATGGCGCTCGGCGTCGATGCCGACGGCGAGGACCAGCGCTACCACGCTGCCGAGGTGCGGCGGGGTCTGCTGAGCGTGCTCGCAGGCATCGCGTCGCGTGGTCCCGTGGTGCTGGTCTTCGAAGACCTGCAGGAAGCCGACCCGGTGCTGCTCGACCTGATCGAGCAGCTCGTCAAGGAAGCCCGCAAGGTCCCCGTCATGGTGCTCTGCGTCGCGCGGTGGGAGTTCCTGGAGCAGCGGCCGAGCTGGGCCGGCGGCATCGCCGACAACGTGACGCTGTGGGTCGAAGCGCTCACACCCGGTCACGCCACCGAGCTCGCCATGGAAGCCGGAGGCCTGCGGTTCGACGACGCCGAGCGCGTGGCCCAGCACGCCGGCGGCAACCCGTTCTTCATCATGGAGATCGTCGGCATGCTGCGGCGCGAGGAGCGTGATCTTCCTCCATGGGGTCCTGCTCCGAGCGGTCGCCTGCTGCCGGCCACCGTGCAGGCGGTGATCGCCGCCCGCATCGACCAGCTCTCACCGCCGGCGCGCGAGCTCGTGCGCCGGGCCTCGATCTTCCCGCAGGGGCGCTTCGACCTCGACGAGCTCTCGCTGCTGGCCGATCCGAAGACCGAGCTGCTGGACGAGGCCGAGGACGACGAGCTGTTGGTGCGCGACGAGGAGCGGCCGGGCGTGTGGCGGTTCGGTTCCGACGTGTTGCGCGACGTCGCGTACGACTCCCTCGCCAAGCGGGAGCGCCAGCGCCTGCACCTGCGTGTCGCCAACAAGCTGTCCGAGGCCGATCAGGCCGACCGCTATCCGCGCACCGTGGCGTTCCACCTCGAGCAGGCAGCGCAGGCGGCGCTCGACCTCAACCCGGGCGATCGCACGCTCGCCGAGCGGGCCGTCGAAGCCCTCGCGCACGCCGGCGACATCGCGCGGCGCCGTCTCGAGTCGCACTCTGCGGCTGACCTGTACGAGCGGGCTCTCGTCATGGCGGGTTCCGACGAGCGTTGGGGCGACCGCGAGGCGTGGATCTTGAGCGTGCTGGGTGAGGCTCGCTACTGGCTCGGCGAGTTCGACGCCGCGACCGGCGCCCTGAACCGCGCGCTCGCGCTCGGCGGGGATTCCAGCGACCGGGTCTGCGCGCACGCCTCGCGATTCGTTGCCGACATCACCCTCACGATCGGCGGCGACTCCGAGGGTGCGGCGGCGTTGTTCGAGCGGTCGCTCCAAGCCTCGCGCCGGCTGGGCGACCCGCGCGTGCTCGCGCGCACCCTGCTCATGGCCGCGTGGGTGCCCTACTGGGCGAGCGACCTCACCAGGGCCGAAGCGATGTTCCGCGAGGCGCTCGACGTGGCGAGATCCGAGGAGGAGCGTGACGCCTGGGCCGAGTCGCGCTCGCTCGTGGGCATCGCCAGCGTGATCTCGCCGACCGGTGACGAGCGAGAGGCTCTGCGGGTCGCGTTCGAGGCGCTCGATGTCGGCGAGGATGCCGGGCAGGCGTTCACCGCCGCCGTCGCCCGCGAGACCGTGGCCTCGTCGCTGCGGCGCATGCTCCGCCTCGACGAGGCCCAGGAGCACGCGGACGCCGCCATCCGCACCTTCCGGGAGCTCGGCGCGCGGTGGGAGCTCGCGAGCGCCCTCGGAAATCGCGGGGCGATCCACCGTCTGGCCGGCCGTCTCGAGGAAGCCGAGACCGACCTCCGCGAGGCGTTCGTGCTCTGTCGTGACCTGCGGGAGCGCGCGCTCGTGACCTCGATCGCCGTCGAGCTCGCGCGGACCGTCGCCGCGCAGGGTGATCCGACCGCGGCGCGCCAGGTGCTCACGGACCCGGCGACGCAGCTCTCCGACGGCGACGTCGCGACCTCAGCGGCGCTCCTCACCGCCGAGTGCGTGGTCGCGCTCGCCGAAGGCGACGAGGCAACCGCCCGGGCCAAGGCGAAGTTGGCGCTCGACGCGCACGTCGGCGCCGACGGCATGCCCAACGTGCGCGCCGCGCAGGTCTGGTGGGCCGGGCGTCTGTTCGAACCCGACGCTGCCGGCGGACCACAGGCCGTCGACGACGCCAGGCGGACGCTCGAGGGCCACCACTGGCAGCAGGCCTTGCGCGAGCCGGATCTGGCGGCCGGGCTGCGCCGATAGCTGTCGGGCGCCTGACCGACGAACCCTCAAGGGTCGATGTGTGCTTCCCGAGGATGGTTGCATCGGACCCGGCTCCGGGGGAGCCTGTGGGGCGTCGGGCCGGTTGCCAACCTTCCCTCGGTCCGATATGGGTAGACGCTCACATATGACCGGCAGGTACTTCCCCTTCCCCACATCGTTCGGCGCGGCCGCTCGCATCGCAGCGGTCTCGCTCGCGCTCGCCTCGCTCATCGCGGTCACGGCGACGAGCGGGTTCGCCGACCCCAAAGAGGAGCTGCAGCAGGCTCGAGACAGGCGGAGGGCTCTCGAAGCGAAGCTCTCGGCAGCCGAGCAGCAACTCTCTTCGATCGACGCCAGACTCGCCGAGGCGTTGCTCCTGCTCGAAGACGCGACCGGCCGCCTCGAGGAGGTCACGGCGAACCTGCAGGCCACCCGGCAGGAGCGCGATGACGCCGAGGCTCGCCTCGCCCGCGTCGAGGTCCGCCTCAACGACCGCGCCGCCGAGGTCTTCATGGAAGGTCCCGCTTCCGACGTCGGCTTCTTCCTCGGTGCGACCTCGCTCTCCGACCTCTCCGACCGCATCGAGTTCGTCGGTGTCGTGCAGCAGGAAGACGCCGATCTCGCGCAAGAGGTGCTGAACGTTCGGAACGAGCTGATCGCCGCCGAGGGTCGTCTCGAGGAGCTGCAGTCCGAGGCGCGACGGCGTTTCGCCAAGGCCCAGGAGCTGGAAGCGCAGGTGCAGGCCGACCTCGCTGCCCAGCAGGATGTGTTCGCCGAGGTCGAGGACGCGCTCGCCGGGGCCAACGCCGACGAGCGGGCCGCGGAGAAGGCGTACCAGCGCTTCCTCGCGGCCCAGGACTACGGCGGTCACTCGACGGTAGCGATGCCGGCGGAATGGCAAGGCGTGTTCGACGTCTGTCCCGTCGACTCACCCCGCGGCTTCGGTGACGGCTTCGGGGCGCCTCGGTACGTGGGCGGGTACCACCTGCACAAGGGCGTCGACATCGTGGCGCCGATGGGTACGCCGATCCGCGCCACCTTCGACGGGGTCGCGAGCGACGCGACGAACATCTACGGCGGCACGGCCGTGTACGTGAGCGGGAAGTACGGCGCCACCTACAACGCGCACATGACCTCGATCGCGAAGCTCGGTTCGGTGCAAGCCGGCGACGTGATCGGCTACGTGGGCAGCACGGGCCTCGCCGGCGGGGAAACGAACCACAACCACTTCGAGTTCCGGCCGAACGTGATCCCCTCGCCCTGGCCGGCGAGCTACTACGGCCACTCGGTGATCGACGACGCGATCAACCCGTACCCGCTGCTCGTCGACGCCTGCGGCTGAGCGGCGCGCAGGCTACCTGGCCCGGCCGCGGATCAGCAGGCCGAGGCCGATCACGAGCGCGACCCCCGCGGCGACGAGGAGCGCGACCGCGAGGGGCGGCGTGGCGGAGCCACCCGCGTCAACGGCCCCGCTGCCACTGGGCGACGGCGTCGCCGGCACACCCGCGACGAGCAGGTACCCCGGCGCGGGCATGCGAGCTTCCGCCTGTTGCAGGCCGGGGGAGTCGTTGGTGTCGAGCGGGCTCCACGCTTCGCCGTCGCGGGAGTACAGGACGTCATGGGCGTTCGCATGCAGGGTCGACGTGGCCGGGTACACGACGATCATCTGGATCGGCCGGTCGAACGCCTCGATGCGGTTGCCCGAGGGCTGGAAGCTCGCCGTGAGGCGGTAGGCGTTGCCGAACGCGGCCAGTCCGTCGCCGGGCGGGGCGAGTGTCGCCGGATCGACCGGCTCGACGACCAGCCGGACCGATCGCTGCCCGGGCGATGGCCCGATCGCACCCCCCTCGACCACCACGGTGACCTGGTTGTCGTCGGTGAACAGCACTTGCGTGCCGACGCCGGCGTTCCGCAGCGGAAGCTCGAACCGCCCAACGCTCGGCGGCTGGTTCGTCGACGCGAGCTCCGGTGGCGGCGACACCCAGCGGTAGTTCACCGGAGCGGTGCCGTCGAGCAGCGGGCCTCGCGCCAAGGGCGAGAGCGACGACGACCAGGCGGCGAGGGCTGCGTAGCCCGCCACGATCGCGAGCCCGGCGACGAGGGCGCGCCGGCCCTCACGGGACGCTCGTGGTGCCGCGGTTCGCCCGCTCACGGGGCGATGTCCAGCGGCCGAACCTCGTGCGTCGCGAGCTCGGGCGGCCACACGACCATGTGCTCGCCGGGCACCATCCATTCCCAGATCACGGCCGCCGCCGCCGTGTTGTCACCGGCCGTCGCCGTGCCGGGTGCGCCGAAGTCGAGTCCGCTGCCGTTGGGAAGGCTTCCCCGGGGGAGCTCGGCGTCGAGCGCAGCCTCGGCGATCGCATCGGGCGTCATGTCAGCCGCGCTCGGCATGATCTCGGCGAACAACGCCCACGCGGCCGAGAAGCCTGCGAGCGCGGCGGGGCTCATCTCCTCGTGCCACCGATCGTCGTACGCGGCTCGGGCACGCTCGAGCAACGCCGCGCCCTCGGTCCTCAACGTGGAGGGGTCGATCGCGTCGCCGCTCGGCTTGTCGGAGGCGAACAGGCCGAGCGCATCTTTGCCGAGCGCCGCGCCGAACTCGGGCATGCAGTACGACGACGACGTGCCGATGCTGCCGAGCAGGTCGACGCCGTTGCGCACGAGCGCCCGGCGCAGCGCGATCGCGTCGGCGAGGTAGGAGGAGACGAAGAGCACGTCGGCGTCCGACCGGTCGATGCGCCGCGCGAGCGCATCGTAGTCGGCGGTCGCGAGGTCGTAGCCGAAGCGTCCGACGACGTCGAGGCCCTGCTCAAGGGCTGCCTGGAGCGCGCCGCCGGCGACCGAGCGCCCGTAGAGGTCGTCGACGAACGACACGGCGTAGCGCAGGTCGGTCGCGTCGCGGCCGAAGGCGTCGGCGAGCGGTCCACTCGTGAACGCGATCGCGTTGCGCCCGAGCACGGCGCCCGTCGGCGGCATGCGGAAGGTGCGCACGCCCGGCTCGGAGCGGCCGGTGAGCATGCCCACCGCGCCCGTCTCCCAGAACAGCATGTCGTGGGCGGCAGCGGTCTCCGAGGCGGGAGCCGAGATCGTGCTGCCGTAGCTGCCGATCACGAGGTCGATGCCATCGGCGTCGAACCGCTCGACCGCTCCCGGGGCGGCTTCGGCCGCCGCGACGTCGGTCGAGACGAGCTCGATCGGGCGGCCGCCGACGCCGCCGTCGGCGTTCACGAGCTCGGCCGCGAGTGTGGCGCCGCGATGCTCGTCGATGCCGCCCTGGCCTTGGGAGCCCGACAGCGGATAGATCGCCCCGACTCGGATCGGATCTTCACCCGCGGCGGTTGCCGTGCATGCTGAGAGCGCGAGGGTCGCGGCGGCGATGAGCGAGGTGACGGTCCGGGTTCGGTTCGGGCGCGTGTTCAGATGTCTCATCGCAGCACCGTCATCGCGACGTTGGCGGCAGCGTGCGTCGCAGCCGGAACGGCCCAACTTCCCGATGCCCAGCGCTGCCACGAGAGCAGCGCGCCTGCGCCGAGATCGACCGGGAACACGGCCACGCCGTAGATCGGCACGTGCATCGCGGCGAACACGAACGCGGTCACGCCGATCGCGACGAACGCGCCGCGACGCTCGAGGGAGGCGTACATCGTGCGACGGAACAGCGCTTCCTCGGCCACGGCGGCGAGCACCGTGAGCGGCAGCGCCCAGGCGCCGATCGGAGCGGTGACGGGTCGGCCCGAGGCGAGCAGCGCGATCCCCACGGCGCCCGCGCCGATGCAGAGCACGAGGCCGGGGTGCAGTTGTGGGCGTCCGCGCGCGGCCGGCACGAGGAGCGACCCGACGAGGACCGCGACGAAGGTGGCGGTGAGCCCCGTGACCCTTCCGAGGGATCCGAAAGTCGGGGACCAGGCGCGGACGAGCAGCAGGCCGACGGCGACGGTGAGCATCGCGGTCACGGGCAGGTCGAGGCGGGTGGTCCTCGTGGTCGGTGCGTCCACGCCCGGTGCGCTCATGACCGGTGGCCTCACGACCGGCGTGCTCACGGGCGGACCTCGAACGAGACTGCCGCGAGCACCCTCGGGTCGAACGGTGCGTGATCGGCGGCGACGAACTCGACCTGCAGCAGGTGCTCACCGGGCGTGAGATCGGTCAGCTGCTGTGACGTGCCGGATGTCATCGAGACGAGCGAGCCGTCGAGCATCACGTGCAGGTGCCCCTCGTCGGGCCGCAGGTCGGTGGAGGTCTGGTCGACGATCTCCGCCTCCTGCAGGTCGACCTCGAGCTGGGCCGTGCCGCCGGACACGCGCTCGCCGTTCTCGGGGCTCACGATCGTCAGTACCCCGGTGCTGCTGGGTCGTTCGACCGCCGCGGGCGTCGTCGGCGCGGTCGCGGAAGGGTCGCCGGTCGTGCCGCCACACGCCGCCGCCACGAGCGCCAGCACGACGACCGCGACGACCCGTCGCAGGTCGGTCGGTCGTCGCATGGCCTTCACGGTTCGACCTCCTGGTCGTGGGTCGCCTGCAGCACGGTACCGCCTTCGGTCGTGGCCACCACGTGGAACCGCCATCCGCCGGTGTCGGCCTCGACGGGTGCCGAGAAATGTCCAGCGGTGAGCCGCGTGCTCGCCAGCATGGCCCGCTCCCCACCTGGTGCGTCGGCGACGACGACGATCCCCGACAGTGGAAGCTCGTCGCCTCGGGGATCGAAGGCCGTCACGTGCAGCTCGTTCGCGCCGGCAGTGCCGGGGTCGAGGTAGACCTGGAGCTGATCTCCCGTCGGCACGGTGAAGGTCTCGATCTCGGGAAGCCCCGCCTGCTGCGTGACGGTGGAGGAGGCCGGGGGGGCGCGCGTGACGAGGACGAGCGGCACCTCGGTCGTGCGCGCCCCCGATCGCACCTGGACCACCACCTCCCACGCCCCGGCGAGCGAGAGCTGCGTGCCGGTGCCGGTCCAGGAGCCGGGCGCGCCGCCTGCGTCGGCCGGCTCGAGCGGAAGCGTCGAGGGCTCGATCTCCGGCCGGCCGATCGGCGCCACGTTGAGCGCGACCTCGTCGGCTGCGATCGGGGCGCCGTCGTCGTAGCCGACGACGCGCGCCTCGACCGTGTTGGGCCCGGCGATTCCGGGCGAGGCCGTGAGTGTCACCCGTGTGGTGGTGGCGAAATCGGTCCCCGAAGCCTGGATAGACTGGGGTTCCTTCAGGGGCCCCGAGGTCGAGCTCCCCGCCGCGTCAGGGTTGAGGCTCGTAAGGGTGCCGGTCAGACCGAAGACGCCGAGTGCGCCGACGAGCTCGATCGCGATCACCCTTCGGAGCAAGGCGTCGTCGGTCGCGAGTCGCGGGATCGACCGCCGGCGGTTGACGGCGCCGAGCCCGATCAGCGCGGCAGCGACGGCGAGCTTCACGATGAGCGCGGTGCCGTAGCTCGTGTCCGTGAGCATCGCACGAACGTCATCGACACCGCCGGCTTCGCCGACGGCCCGAGCCGAGCCCGTGAGCACCACCGCGAGCAGCGCCCAGCCAGCCAGGCGGGAGAACCTCTTGGCTTCCTCGACGGGCGCCGGCTCGCCTGCGCGCCTGCGCTCGCGGACGAGCAGCAGCAGCGGTACGAGACCGCCGATCCATACCCCGATGGCAACCAGGTGCACGAACTGCGCGAGCTCCGCCGGCCAGGCCGGGACGAGCGCTGCGGCATGGCCGCTGGTGGCCCGCACGAACATCGCCGACGCGGCGGCGATGCCCGTGGCGGCGACGGGGACGAGGCTCGTCGTCCTGCTCGCCGCCACCGCTGTGACGAGGCCGACCCCGGTGGCGAGGAGCAGCCAGACGTACGAGCGGCCCGCCGCCGACGCGAGCAGCTCGCCGACCGATGCGCCGACCACGTCCGCCTCCGCGAACGTCATGACGACCGCGCCGACGAACGCGGATGCGCCGACGAGTGGCAGCAGACCGCGCCGGCCCGCAACCACGCCTGCGAACGCCGCGGCGGCCGTGACCGCCGTTCCCAGCGATGTTGCGAGACCCGCGTAGAGCAACACCTTGCCCACGACGGCGAACGGCGACGGGCCGGGAAGCATCGGATCCCCGGCTGCCGCATTCGGCACCACGTCGGCCGTGGCCTCGCCCACGCCGAACGCGAAGACCCCCGCGGTGGGATGACCATCGGCCTCCGAGACCACCACCCACGAGACGGTGTAGACGCCGTCGGCGAGATCGTCGGGCAGGGCGAGCTCCAGGGACCGCGAGGGATCTCCTCGCTGCAGCGTTCCCGTTCCGATCGTCGCCCCGCCGGCGTCGAGCACCGTCACCGACGACAGGTCGGGGTCGGGAGGCTCGGTGAACGACATCGTGATCGTGGCCGGCGCGCTCGCGAGCACCTGCCCGTCGGCGGGGTCGGACGATTCGAATCCCGCGTGCGCTGACGCGGCCGTCGCGAGCCAGACGATCAGCATCGCTGCGATCGCGCAGACGCCGCCCATGCGCGCGGCACGCCGGGTGGTCGCGAGCCCGCTCATGGCCCCTCGATCTCGAATCGCACCGCCGCCGTGACCCTCGGATCGAACGGAGCATGATCGGCGGCCACGTACTCAGCGTGCAGCGTGTGCTGCCCGGGCGGCATGTCACGGAGATCGACGACCTGCACGAGGCCGTACGTCATCGAGACCAGCTCGCCGTCGAGCACCAGGTGCACATGGCCGGTGTCGGGGGTGAGCACCGTGCTGGCCGTATCGACGATGCGTCCTCCCTGCAGATCGAGCACCACCTCGACCTCATCGGCCGTGACCACTCCGCCGTCTGGCGGATCGCGGAACGACAAGCTCGCGCTCGAGGCGGGTCGGGGTCCGGCTGCTGCCGCTGAGGGGACAGCCGTAGGTGTTCCGGGGAACAGTGCTCGAGGCACCACCGCCGCCGAGACCGCGACCGCGGCGGCAGCTGCGATCAGCCCCGGGCCCGCCCATGCGGGCAGCCGCGGGAAGGCCTTTCCCTTGATGCGGGACCAGCCGACCCATCCCACCCAGAGGGCGACGAACAGCAGCACGACCGACAGCGACTCGTCGGCTGCTCCTGCGTGCGCGAGCATCCCGCGACCTCATGCCTTCCTGCGGCTCGAGGCCAGCGCGGCGATCGCCGCCACGATGCCGATCGCGCCGAGCGCGATGCCGACCATGCCGACCGTGCGGGCGCTCGACGCGGCCTCTTCGGCCGATGCCGCGGCGGCTTCGGCGGCTGCGACGCCGTCGGCGGCCCGGGTGCTCTCGGCGTCGATGCGCGTGACGATCTCGTCGATCGACGGCGCCTCGACGGCCGGGAACGTCATCGACGACGCATCTTCGACCGTGGCGAAGGTCTGCGGCCCCGAGGTCATCTCCTCGTCCACCTCTTCGCCCTCGATCGTGCCCGTGACGTGGAACGTGTACCTGCCCGGCTGCGAGGGCACGAAGTCGGCGCGGTAGTCGCCCGCCTCGCCGGAGACGAGCCGTCCGCCCTCGAAGAAGAAGGCCGGGCTCAGGTTCATCGGCTCACTCGTGTCGTCGCCGTAGGAGATCTCGACCTGCACGTCGCCGGGCCGCAGGTCGATGACCGGTTCCCCGTCGTGCTCCACGACCAGCTGCACCGCGTTGGGTTGGTTCGCGAATGCCGGTTCGTGAGCGAATCCGATCGTGAGGTCCAGACCGCCGCTCGCGACGTCGCCGTGTGCGAGCGCGGGGGATGCGGGGAGCACGAGCACGCCGGCGATGGCCGCGGCGAGCGTGATCCGCCTGATGTCTGAGAAGTGCATGGTGGCGCTCCTTCCCTCGTGTCGTGCGTGCACGACCGTGTGAGCACGAGCCTCGACACGCCGTGCCGATCGGTGACGCGTCAGGGAAGGAGAGGGGGAGCCCGGTCGCACGCTGCGCGACTCGCCGGACGGCGAGGAGTGCCACCCGAGGCGATCGATGCGGTGACCCAGGAGCGGGGCATGAACCCGGCGATCGCGCGATCGACGGTCTCGACGGCTTCGGCCGCGCGTTCGGTGAACCTGAGCACCAGCGCGCCCACGACCGCGAGCACGGCCTGCACCCCCAGCCCGATGACGAGCAGTGGACCGTGCGTGAGGTCGTGCAACGGAGCGCCCGGCAGCAGTCGCTCGCCGACCTCCATCGCGAGGAACGCCCCGGACTGCAGCGCCACGAGCCGGACGACATTGCCGGCGAAGGAACCGAGGCGCTCACGACGGTGCAGGCGAGCCAGGAAGAGGCCGACAAGCCCGATGACTCCGGCGAGCAGCGCGACCTGGGTCGCGTAGGGAAGGTACGAGTGACCGGTGGCGTGCAGCAGCTCGTCGCGAGCTGTCGCGTCGGGCGTGCCGAGCGCGTAGGCGAGCCAGTGTCCGAGCAGCAGGCCGGAGCCGGCGACTCCGAGCGTTGCCGTCACACGGTGAGGATGCGAACCGCTCATCGCCTGCGATTGTAGGCCCGCTACCGACATCGACGCCGAGGGGCTTCAGCTGATGATGCCGCGGTCGGCGTCACCGATGGGATCCGACATCACCTGTGACATGCAGTCGATGTCACGTGCAGCTGGTGCGGGATGCAGGAACGACGTGGGGAGGTGACCAGAGTCGAGGTTTGTACGCGCCTTCCATTCGTCCGTAGTCTGAGCGCCTGCACAGCAGTCGCGGCGTAGGGAACGGAGGACCGTGGAGGCCGGGGAAGTTCGGACCGTCGGGATCGTGGGCTGCGGGCTCATGGGCTCGGGGATCGTCGAGGTCGTGGCTCGCGCCGGGCTCGATGCCATCTACCTCGAGCCGACCGACGATCTCGTGGAAGCCGGCCGCGCCCGCATCGACGCCTCGACCTCGCGCGCCCTCGACCGCGGCAAGCTCACGACCGAGGAACGGGATGCAATCTCCGGCCGTGTGGGCGGCGTCACCGATGCCGCTGCGTTCTCCGACGTCGATCTCGTGATCGAGGCCGCCACCGAGGATCCTGCGATCAAGCTCGAGACGTTCCGCACGCTCGACGAGGTCACGAAGCCCGAGGTGGTGCTCGCGTCCAACACGTCGTCGATCCCGATCGCGACGCTCGGTGCGGCGACCAGCCGGCCCGACCGCGTGATCGGCATGCACTTCTTCAACCCACCGCCGGTGATGAAGCTCCTCGAGCTCACCCCGTCGCTGTCGACGTCCGCCGAGACGGTCGAGCTCGCCCGTGGCTTCGGAGAGCTCCTCGGCAAGACCGTCGTGGTCGCCAAGGACCACGCCGGGTTCATCGTGAACCGCCTGGTGATCCCATACCTGTGCGCGGCGATCAACCTCTACGACGAGGGGTTCGCGAGCCGCGAGGACATCGATGCATCGATGACGCTCGGTATGAACCACCCGATGGGGCCGCTCGCGCTCGCCGACTTCATCGGTCTCGACACCGTGCTGCAGATCGCCGAGGTCCTGCACGGCGAGTTCCTCGATCCGCGCTACGCGCCGCCCCCGAGGCTGCGGCGCATGGTCGAAGCCGGGCACCTTGGCAAGAAGAGCGGCCGCGGCTTCTACGACTACTGAGCCGCCACGGTCTGCGTCGTCCGATCATCCGGAGCCCCTGGTGTCGCGGTCTTCAAGTCGGTCGCGCGCCGTCTCGTGCGCAGCAGAGTGGGCTTCACCTGTCAGGGCGGCCAGGAATTCGTCACGGTGCAAGGAGAGCAAGCGCGAGTCGGTCGCCGCCACCACCGTCGCGGTGCGCGGCACGTCGCGGAGCAGCGCGATCTCTCCGAACTCGTCGCCGGGGCCGAGCGTCGCCACGTGTGCGCCAGCTCGCGATACTTCCACCGAGCCGGTGGCTACGGCGAAGTAGCGGTCACCGGCGTCGCCCTCTCGGATCACGGTGGTGCCGGCTTCCGCATGCACCGGCACGGCGTTGCGTGCCAGGCGTTCCAGCGCGGTTCCCGGCAGCACCGAGAAGATCCGGGTGCGTCGCAGCACGGCCAGCTCGTGCTCGGGTACTCGGACCCCCACGTCGAGGTCGGCGAGGCGACGCCGAACCACGAGCGTCATGACCGGAAGCAGCAGACCTCCCGCCAGCAGTGTCCAACGGGGACCGAAAGCGATGACCGCTACCGAAGCGGCGAGCGCCCCGAGGCCCTCGCCGCCCATATACATGGACTCCAGCACACCGAGCACTCTCGTGAGCTTGGCATCGGGGATCAGGCGCTGGAGCATCGTGATACCGGCGACGTTGCTGAGCGACATGCCCGCCGATGACAGCGCGAACAGCGGTCCGGCAGCGACCGGCACGATCGCGGTCGCCGCGACAGGAACACCGGTGACCAGCAGTCCCGACCCGAACGAGCCGGCCAGTCGCCGGCGACCGGTCACGACGACCGCCACCGTGGCGCCGACGATCGATCCGATGCCGATCGACACGTTCATCAATCCGACGCCTGACTCGCCGGTTCCGAGTACCTCGAAAGCGAGCACCACGATCAACACGTCGATCACGCCCAGCACGAAGGTCCACATGCCGAGCAATCCGACGAGCAGCCGGGCGCGGGGGTCGTGCCATGCGGTGCGGATCCCCTCCGACACCTCGCGACGCAATGAGGGAGGCGCGGTGGCCGGTCCGGTGTCGGGCTCGCTCACGTCGCCGGTCGGGATGGTGGCGACCGATCCGGCGCCGAGCACCAACAGCAGCGCCAGTGTGGCGTTGACCGAGCCGGGACCCGACAGCGAACCGCTGACGGCGAACACGATCGTGGCGAGCAGGGGACCGAGGAACGAGCAGGCGCTCTCGATCATGCCGGTGGCCGCGTACGCAGCTGTGAGGTCGCTGGGCGTCGGAGCCAGCGAGGGCAGCGCCGAGTTGTGCGTCGGTCTCACCAGCGTGAGCAGCGCGGCGGAGACCATAGCGGCGGCGTAGACGACGGGCGCGGGCAGCCCTGCGAGCATCGCGATCCCCGTGACGCCGGTACCGATCGCGAGACCACCGTGGGCGAGGATCAGCTCGCGTTCCCGCCGGTAGCGGTCGCCGAGCACCGAGCCGAGTGGGGCGACGGCCGCGGCCAGCGCGAGGGTGAGCGTCGACACCAGTCCGACCCTGGCGGTTCCTCCTTCCGCGAAGGCGTAGACGATGAGTGCGATGTAAGCCGCCCATTCGGTCATGCCGAACGCGATCAACGCCACCAGAGCCTTCGCGAGCGAGGGCGTTTGGAACGATCGGGCGAAGCCGCGGGCCGAAGCGCGCAGCTCGACCATCACCGAGGGACCGGTCGCGACCTCGCCCGTCGATGCATCGCCGTCGGTGTCCACCGGCGCACCGTACTCCCGAGGACAGGGGTTGCGGAAACGCGAAGTGACCTGCGAGGCTCCGGTCGTGACGGTGAACGACAACGCTCCGCTCCTCGCGAACTCCGCGTTGTTCGTCGATCTGGCCCCGAAGGCGATGCAGTTCCTCGCGGAACGAGCGACACGCCTGGAGTTCGAGCGCGGGCGGCACGTCTTCCGCCAGGGCGACGAGGGCGACACGCTCTACGTGATCGCCGAAGGGCTCGTGAAGGTCTGGGTGTCGTCGGGCGACGGCGGCGAGATGGTGCTCGCCACCCTGCGATCGCCCGACGCGTTCGGCGAGCTCACGGCGGTCGACGGGCGGCCGCGATCAGCTTCGGCGACGGCGATCGAACCGACGACGTTGGTCGCGCTCGACCGGGCGACGTTGCTCGACGCCGTGCACCGCCACCCCGGCGTAGCCGACGGCATGCTGCGAGCGCTTGGTGGGCTCGCTCGCCGCATCACCGAGCAGACGTCGGATCTGGTGTTCCTCGATCTTGCGGGGAGGCTGGCGAAGACCATCGCAACGCTCGCCGATCGCGACGGCCGCGTCGAGGACGAGGGAGTCGTGCTCGCGTTGCCATTCACCCAGACAGAGCTGGCGGAGATGGTCGGCGGCTCACGCCAGAGCGTGAACCAGATCCTCAAGTCGTTCGAGGCGCGAGGCTTCCTCCACGTGCGGGGGCACGAGGTCGTGATCCCCGATCTCGACGCGCTCCGTCGCCGCGGGTCTCGCTGAGGTCAGTCCGAGTCGGGAAGCAGCGCCCGAACGGCTTCCTCGCTGAGTTCGACCTGGCCGTCGGCGATCAGCCTGCGCAGCAGTTCGGCCCATCCGGAGTGCGCCTCGTGCGCGATCGCAGCGGTGCGTCCGGCTTCGTCCAACTGCCCTGCGCCGGCCATCGCCACCGCCGCCCAGAAGGCGATCTCCGGATGGTCGGGCTGGATCTCGAGTGCCCGCATGCGCTCCTCGAGAGCGCCGTCGAGATCGTCCGCGAGTTCAAGCTCCTCGGCACGCTCGGCGTGTCCGTAGGCGCGCCACAACCGCACGAGACGGGCGAGCTCGTCGACCGGCGTCGCGTGATCCTCGATGCGCAGGTCGATCACGCGGTCGTCCCATTCGTTCCCGGTCGCCTCAGCTTCCACGACGAGCATCGCGGCCGACTGCATGCCTCGGATGTCGCCGCGCTCGGCCTGTGCCGCCGCGAGCGCGGCGAGCAGCCGATCGGGAAGATCCCCTTCTGCGCTTCGGTAAGCATCCGCCATGGCGGTCCAGACCGTGTCTCGTTCCATCATGTTCGCCTGCACCGAGAACCCCTCGCCGGCGAGGTGGCCGAACTCCCGGATGCAATCGTCGCCGGTGTGCACGCCGACCGCTCCCGACGCGTCGACGAAGGCGACCTGCCGCACCGCTCGGGCCTCGTCGGCATGCACGAGGGTCTCGAGTGCCTCCGGCGCGCTCCGTCCTCGACGCATCAACTCGAGCCCGAGGGGTCCGTACGATCGCTCGGCGAACGACTGGGTCGCGATCGCGCCGACGCCGGCCTCAGCCCACGAAACCACACTCCCGACCGAGAACCAGTGGGATTGCACGGCCACCCCGAGCCGGCCTGTCTGAGGGTCGCGAGCCACGATCGAGTACGTCATGCCCGGCAGTTCACCACGTGTCGGGGGAGAAGGCCGAGCCCTCCGATCTGTGCAGCTTTAGGCCGCAACGGTGACCGTGTCCGCGTCGGGGATGCGGTAGATGCCCTCGTTGCCGTTCCGGCACGTCAACCGATCGAAGTACAGGGTGGTGGATCCGCCCGGCTCGTCGAACGCGAACGTCGTGAATGCGTCCCTGCCATCGGGCAGTTTCGCGATCACCTGGCCCGGCCCCACCAGCGGCATGCGGACGATCTTCGTGTGCAGCCCGCAAGCCCAGAAGTTCCTGTTGCCCGTTCTGATCAGGTAGACGGTGCCGTCGTCGGAGACCCCGCCCGCGTACTGCTGCTGCCCCGGGCTATCGACCCTCGACAGATCCCCCGTTGAGATCTGATAGCGGAAGACGTGGCAATCGGTGAACTGGAAATCCGGGAACCGGCACGACTCGAACGTCGCCCAGTCGCCGTTGACCTGATCGCTGATGAGGTATGTGTGGCTCGTCGCCCGCTCGCGCAGGACCGTCCTGTCGCCGGTCACGATGTTCACGAGCAGGACGCGTGTCCAGGCCTCGTCGAAGTCCACACGGTTCTCATTCGACCGCGTGAACAACAGGTAGTTGCCCGAGAGCGACGGGCGGGATTCCCCCGCCCTCGTGTTGACACCGTCGGGCGGCGGCTGGCGATCGGGGGTCACGGCGTCGGTGAAGTACAGGTCGGTGTCTGGGTTCACGGTTTCCTCGTAGACGATCGTGGTGTCGTCGATGGCGGCGCCGTAACTCCTGGTCCCCCTCGGGTTGATGCGCACCCGCTGCCCGCCATCCGCACGCACGTAGCTGTGGACCTGTCGCGGCTTCCCTTCGGTGGTGGCGGACCACACGAGGTACCCGTCGGACGCCGACGACCGGCTCTCGTTGGCGTTCGGGTCGTTCAACACCACTTCGGGCACGGCCGCGAGCGCGACCCCCGCTGCGAACACCGTGAGCACCGAAGCCAGGCCGATCAGTCGCCGCATCGTGCATCCCTCCCCAGGCGCGCAGGCGCCCTTCGTGTCGCGGACACACAGAGATCGCCGAGAGCGTGCGCCCTTCATATCGATGCGTCAAATCCACGATCTCCCTCTCGGGTTCCATAGACTTGCCTGCGACAGACTTGCCTGCGACAACCGGGAGGTACTCCCGTTTGCAGACTCGACTGGCCGACGGACTCTCGATGCTGATGCGCACGATCGTGGCCGCTGCTGCGATCGTCTTCGGTCTGGTCGCGGTCCCCCCCACCCCCGTGGCAGCGGGCGGCGCGGGAGCCCCCGGCTCCGCGGGTCTCGGCGACAGCTACTTCCCGTTGTACGGCAATGGCGGGTACGACGTCGGGCACTACGACCTGCACATCCGCTATGGGCCGGCCTCGGACCGCCTCATCGGCGACGCGACGATCACTGCGCAGGCCACGATGGATCTCTCCCGGTTCAACCTCGACTTCGTGGGACTGCAGATCGACTCGGTGTCGGTCGACGGCGCCGCAGTCAGCTGGACTCGCGCGCAGCAGCACGAGCTGGTCATCACCCCTGCCGCGACACTGGCGCAAGGCAGCACCTTCGTGGTGCGCGTGTCCTACGCCGGGGTTCCGAAGCAATTCGACGACGGGATCATCAGGGGAGGCGTCGTGCGAACCGACGACGGGGCCCTCATCGTGGGCGAGCCCGACGTTGCCGCCGCATGGTTCCCCGGGAACGATCACCCGAAGGACAAAGCGACCTACGACATCGATCTCACCGTGCCCGCTCGGCTGAAGGCGATCTCGAACGGACGGTTCCTCGGCCGGTCCCCGGCAGGCAGCGGCCGAACGACGTGGTCATGGTCGGTGATC
>DASVGA010000086.1:0-2647 GCA_036379795.1 Actinomycetota bacterium
CGCCGCCCGTGGTGAGGGCGAACGCGGCGAGTCCGGCGGCGACGGCCGACGCGACGATGAGGACCTTGTGGAGCACGGGTCCATGGTAGGCGGGGCGCGTCGGCGCTCCCCGGGGGCAGTAGCCGGCCGCGTGGTACAACCGTGGCGTGAGCGCTCGAGCGAACCGAAGCGCACGCGCGTGAGCCCGTCGCGCCCGCCCCTCACGCTGGAGTCGCCGGTCCTCGACATCGACCCCACGATCGCGCGGCGGCGTTCCGGCTTCCGCACCAAGGGCAGCCCCGCGCACGAGGTGCTCGCCGAGAGCGCGTTCGAGATCCGCACCGTGGGCGACCTCCTGCACCACTACCCGCGCCGCTACATCGACCGGTCGCGGGTCGAGACGATCGGCGAGGTGAAGATCGGTGCCTACGTCACCGTGATCGCCCGGGTGCGGTCGGTGACCAAGCGGGCTGCACGCAACCGCCGACAGACGATCGTCACGGTGAAGGTGGGTGACGGGACCGGCTTCCTCGACCTGATGTTCTTCAACCAGCCCTGGACCGCCGCGATGTACCGAGAAGGAGCCGAGGTCGCGGTCTCCGGCGTGACGACGCTGTACAAGGGCAAGCTGCAGCGCGCGAAGCAGGAGGTCGAGTTCCTGCGCGGTGACGAGGCGGACCTCGTGCACACGGGGCGCATCACGCCCGTGCATCCGGCGACCGACGGCATCACGACGCGGACGATCCGGGAGCTCCTCTACCGCGCCCTCGAACGCCTCGGGCCGCTCGAGGATCCGTTGCCGCGCGAGATCGTCGACGCCGAGCAGCTCGGGTCCTACGACCGTGCGGCGCGCGACATCCATTTCCCGGCCGACGGGCAGGCGCTCTCGCGCGCCCGGGAACGGCTGAAGTTCGACGAGCTCTTCACCCTCGAGCTCGGTGTGGCCTTCCGCAAGCACCGCGTCGAAGCCGAGAGCGCGGGCGTGGCGCACGATGGCCCAGGGCCGAACGCGCAACGGCTGCTCACGACGCTGCCGTTCGAGCCCACGCAGGCGCAGCGACGGGCCATGCACGAGGTCGAGACCGCGATGGCGCGCACCCGGCCGATGAACGTGTTGCTGCAGGGTGACGTGGGGTCCGGCAAGACGCTCGTGGCGGTGCACGCGGCCCTGATCGCGATCGACTCGGGCCACCAGGCGGCGATCATGGCGCCCACCGAGGTGCTGGCCGGTCAGCACTTCCGCTCGGTGCAGGCGTTGCTCGAGCCCATGGACGGCGCACCGTACCTCGAGGTCGCCACGGCTCAGGGCGACCGGACCGGCATGCAGCCCTCGCTGCTCGAGGATCTGGAAACCGGCGCACCCGCCCCCGGAAAGCCGTCGGTGACCTACGCGTTGCTCACCGGGGCAGTGACCGGCAAGGACCGTCAGCGGGTGATCGACGCGGTCGCCGAGGGTGCCGTCGACCTCGTGATCGGCACCCACGCGCTGGTGCAGGACGCCGTGACGTTCGCCGACCTCAGCCTCGCGGTCGTCGACGAACAGCACCGGTTCGGTCTGCACCAGCGCACCGCGCTGAAGCGCAAGGGCGGTGAGGCGGACGTGCTGATCATGACGGCGACGCCGATCCCTCGGACGCTCGCACTCACCTACTACGGCGATCTCGACGTGGTGGTGCTCGACGAGCTGCCGGCCGGCCGCCGGCCGATCACGACCGTCGCCGCGCGCACGCCCGCCGAGCGCGAGGCCGCGTACGAGCTCGTGCGCGACGAGGTCGCCGCCGGCCGCCAGGCGTTCGTCGTGTGCGCGGCCATCGACGAAGGCAACCGCACGCAGTCCAAGGCCGCCGAGACCGAGGCCGAGCGGCTCGCGACCGAGGTCTTCCCCGACCTTCGCCTCGAACTCCTGCACGGTCGCATGCGCCCCAAGGACAAGGAAGCGATCATGCAGCGGTTCCGCTCGGGTGAGGCCGACCTGCTGATCTCGACCACCGTCATCGAGGTGGGGGTCGACGTGCCCAACGCCACCGTGATGCTCGTGGAGAACGCCGAGCGGTTCGGGCTCGCGCAGCTCCACCAGCTGAGGGGACGCATCGGCCGGGGCGAGCACCCGAGCACGTGCGTGCTGTTCGACGAATCCGACGATGACCATCTCGATGCCCGCGCGCGCATCGACGCGATGGTCCGCACCACCGACGGGTTCGAGCTCGCCGACGAGGATCTGCGGCTGCGGGGCGAAGGAACTCTCTTCGACACCAAGCAGTCGGGCATGCCCGACCTGCGACTCGCGCGTCTGGCCCACGACATGCCGCTCGTCGCTCGCGCTCGAGCGCGGGCCTTCGCGCTGATCGAGCGCGACCCGACGCTCGAGCGCCACCCGGAGCTCCTCGACGAGTTGCGCCATCGGTTCGAGCGCTCGATCGATTGGCTCTTCCGCTCCTAGCGGCAGCAGCGGCGAACGAAGCCCTGGCTACCCTCTGGGTATGCGCATCGTGGCCGGCTCCGCCAAAGGGGTTCGCCTCGCACCCGTGCCGGCCGGTGTGAGGCCCATCTCCGACCGCGCACGGGAGGGGTTGTTCTCGAGCCTCGGTCCGGACGGGCTCGCGGACGTGAACGTGCTGGACCTGTTCGCGGGGACCGGCGCGGCGGGCATCGAGGCGCTCTCGCGCGG
>DASVGA010000087.1:0-2091 GCA_036379795.1 Actinomycetota bacterium
CGTGGGCCAGTAACCGCCACGCCGGCGTCGAAGCACGGGTCGTGGCCGAAGACCTCACGCATCGTGCCCGCATAGCGCGCGAACACCTCGGAGCGGTAGTAGTTGTACATGGCGTAGACGCCGCCCGGAGCCAGATGCTCCCGTACCGAGACCATCGCCTCGGTCGTGAACAGGTAACTCTCGAGACGCAGCGAGCCCTGGCCGCTCACGAGGGTCAACGAGTCGGGAAGTGCGAACAGGATGAGGTCGTACTCGTCGTCGCTGCGCTCCAGGAACGCCCGCCCGTCGTCGATGTGCGGAGTGACGCGTGCGTCCTGGTACGGGCGGGCCGAGTGCAGCTCGCTGCCGGCCTGCTGCAACCGCGGGTCGATCTCGACGGCATCCACGTGGTCGGCCCCTCGATCCAGCGCGAGCGCGACGTCGTTGCCGTTGCCGGCACCCACGATGAGCACCGAACCCGGCGGCCGCTCGAGATGGGAGTACGGCTTCGCGTAGAAGGCCGCCTCGATGTCCTCGAGCTCCAACATGGATTGGTGGGGCAGCGAGTTGACCCTGATGGGGATGCGTCCGTCACGCTCCGCATACACGGACACCCGGTAGTAGGGCGACCATACGTCTACCGAGGCGAGCGAACCGAGGCCCAGCACGGCGATGGTCGCGACCACCGCCACCTTGCCGCCCGCGTATCCCGCAGCCGGTGCGAGCCCGAGGAAGCAGACACCGAGCACGGCACCCCACACGAGCGGCCCGGCACTCAGGAACGACAACGTGGAGAAGACGACGATGCCGAGCAGGCTGCCGGCGATGTCCAAGCGGTATGCCTCGAGCGGCTCGAACCGCTCGAAGAGCTCCGCGACGCCGCGGGCGATGCAGGCCATCACCCATGCCGCCCCCAGGAACAGCACGGGCAGCACGAGCCAGGTCGGGGGCGCCGGCAGCCCGAAGACGGTCTCGAGCGCACGCGCCTGACCGAAGCCCTTGGTGACTCGCAGCGTGAACACGACACCGGCGAACACCGCGAACGAGGCCGGCGCCAGACGGAACGAGAAGCGCCCGGTCCGTGAGCCGATGAAGCCGACGCCGATGCCGAGGAAGCTCGCGAGCAGGATGAAGTTGGTGAAGTAGGCCACGTAGATCTGGTACGCCGCGACCCAGCGGATCAGAGCCAGTTCTGCGAAGAGCATCACGAAGCTCGCGAGCACCAGCCGGGAACGATCGGACGCCGGGACGCTTCTCACGCCGACGTCCCGCTTTCGGCCGCCCGCCGACGCAGCTCCGCCTCGATGAAGCGGTCGATGTCACCGTCGAGCACCCGTTGCGGGTCACCGACCTCCTCGTCGGTTCGATGGTCCTTGACCATCTGGTAGGGCGCCAGCACGTACGAGCGGATCTGCGAACCGAAATCGACAGCCTTGCGCTCGCCGCGGATCGACTCCATCTCCTGCTCTCGCCTGTGACGCTCGAGCTCGGCGAGCCGCGCCTTCAGGATGCGCATCGCGACCGCCCTGTTCTGCAGCTGCGAGCGTTCGTTCTGGCACGCAGCCACGAGACCCGTCGGGATGTGGGTGATGCGCACGGCCGAGTCGGTCGTGTTCACCGACTGGCCTCCCGGCCCGCTCGAACGGTAGACGTCGATGCGCAGCTCGTCGGGCGGGATCTCGAGGTCTTCCTCGGCCGACTCCTCGAGCATGGGGATGACGTCGAGGGAGGCGAAGCTGGTGTGCCGGCGCTTCTGCCCGTCGAACGGACTGATGCGAACGAGCCGATGCACGCCGCGCTCGGCCGAGAGCAGACCGTAGACGTTCGTGCCGCTCACGGTGAAGGTCGCCGACTTGATGCCGGCCTCGTCGCCGTGCTGGATGTCGTCGACCTCGGCATGGAAGCCTTCACGCTCCGCCCACCGGGTGTACATGCGGAGCAGCATCTCGGCCCAGTCCTGGCTCTCGGTGCCGCCGGCACCGGCGAAGATCGAGACGATCGCGGGCCGCTCGTCGTATGGCTCGGAGAGGAGAAGGCGCGACTCCATGCGCTGCCAGTCGGCCTGGAGCGCCGCGAGGTCTCGCTCGAGGTCGGGCTGCATCTCGGCGGCCG
>DASVGA010000088.1:0-2742 GCA_036379795.1 Actinomycetota bacterium
GGCCTCGAGGTGGCCCACGACCTCGCCGCGAACGGCGTGCGATACGCAGAGGCGGTGTTCACCCCGGCAGCCCACGCAGAGGCTTTCGGTGGCGACTGGACGTCGCCGCTCGAAGCGCTGCTCGACGGCCTCTCGGCCGGAGAACGTGAGCACGGCACGATCGTGCGCGTCACACCCGACGTGGTGCGCGATCTCGGTGTCGCGGCGGCGGAGCGCACCCTCGAGGTCGCGCTGAAGTTCGTCGACGCCGGCGTGGTGGGGTTGAACTGCGCCGGCAGCGAACGGAGCGAGATCGCGCCGTTCGCCGACGTGTTCCGCATGGCCAAGGACGCAGGGCTCCGATCGGTACCGCACGCGGGTGAGTGGGCCGGGCCCGAGAACGTGTGGCAGACGCTCGAGCATTTCCTGCCCGACCGCATCGGGCACGGCGTGCGCTCGATCGACGATCCACGGCTGGTCGAGCGCCTCGCCGACGCAGCGATCCCGCTCGAGGTCTCGCCGATCTCCAACGTCGCCACGGGGGTCTATCCCTCGCTCGAGGCGCACCCGTTCCTGCGCCTTCGCGATGCGGGGGTGATCGTGACCTTGAATTCCGACGATCCGCCGATGTTCGGAGCCTGGCTCACCGACGTCTACGAGGCCGCCCGTGCGGCGTGGCAGCTGTCGGACATCGAGCTCGCGGAGCTCGCCCGCCAGAGCGTTCGGTGCTCGTTCGCCGACGATGTCACGAAGGCCGAGATCGAGCGCGACATC
This sequence comes from Actinomycetota bacterium, assembly GCA_036379795.1. GTDB lineage: Bacteria > Actinomycetota > UBA4738 > UBA4738 > HRBIN12 > JAOUEA01. Next base: position 754 of record DASVGA010000088.1, read on the forward strand.
GACGCCTGGCTCGACATGCCCGAACGCCTCTAGGCGCCCCGTCGGCGTGCCGATAACCGCCCAAGACCATGACGACGTTCCTGACCGACCTCGATGTGCATCCGCTCGACGGACTGGCGATGCGCATCCGCGACCGCTCGGCCACCACAGCCGTGATCGGGCTCGGCTACGTCGGTTTGCCGCTGCTCGTCGGCATGCACGGAGCCGGCTTCCCGGTGATCGGCCTCGACGCCGACGAGGACAAGGTCCGCAGGCTGCGGGACCACCGATCGCACATCGGTGACATCTCCGATTCGGCGATCGAGGCGCTCGATCGAGCGAGCTTCGATGCCGACCCCGGTGCGCTCGCCGAGGCCGACGTGATCGTGCTCTGCCTGCCGACCCCGCTCACCGACGGCAGCCCCGACCTCTCCATGGTGCTCAGCGCGGCCCACGACGTCGCGCGGCATCTGCGCCCCGGCATGCTCGTGGTGCTCGAATCCACCACGTACCCGGGCACCACCGAGGAGTTCCTGCGGCCGATCCTGGAGCAGACGGGACTGCGCGCCGGTTTGGACTTCGCGCTCGCGTACAGCCCCGAGCGCATCGACCCCGGAAACCGCGACCACCGGCTCGCCACCACACCGAAGATCGTGGCGGGGCTCACCGATCGGTGCCGCGACCTCGCGGTCTCGTTCTACTCCGCGTTCGTGCACACCGTCGTCACGACCTCGTCGCCGCGCGAGGCCGAGATGGCCAAGCTCATCGAGAACACCTACCGCCAGGTGAACATCGCGCTCGTCAACGAGCTGGCCGTGCTCGCCCGCGACCTCGGTGTCGACATCTGGGAAGCGCTGCGCGCCGCGGCGACGAAGCCCTTCGGCTACCAGCCGTTCTGGCCCGGCCCCGGCGTCGGCGGACACTGCATCTCGATCGACCCGACGTACCTGTCGTGGCGAGCCGGACAGCAGCTCGGCCACCGAGTCGAATTCATCGAGCATGCGAACGAGGTCAACAACCGCATGCCCGACTACGTCGTCACGCGCATCGGCGAGGCGCTCAACGACGCCGGCAAGCCGATCAACGGCTCGAAGGTGCTCGGGATCGGGGTCGCCTTCAAGGCCGGCGTCGACGACCTGCGCGAGTCACCGTCGCTCATGGTGCTCGAGCGGCTCGCCCGCCGCGGGGCCGTGGTCGACTACCACGACCCGCTCGTTCCCCGATGCGAGATCGAGGGTGAGGAACACCGCTCGGTGCCGCTCGACGCTTCCACGATCGGGAACCAGGACATCGTGGTGTTGCTCACACCGCATCGGGGCCTCGACGTGCACGCGCTCGTGAACTCGGCGGCCATGGTGTTCGATACGCGGGGGGTCACCGTCGGCATCGACTCGCCTCACGTCGTGCGCCTCTGACGCCCTCCGAGGTGGAGCCCCGCCGACGTCGCTACGCCGGGCGTTCCTCGATCGTGACCGACTCGATGTAGACCGCCTGCGTCGGGACGCTCGGCTCACCGGTGGCCGGGGATCGGGTCGTCGCGACCTTGCCGATGCGCTCGACGACGTCGAGCCCCTTCGTCACCTCGCCGAAGATCGTGTATCCACCGTTGCCGTCGACCGGGTCGAGGTCTGGAGTTGGGTCGAGCGTCACGAAGAACTGGCTGCCGCTCGAGCCCGGCTGGCCACTGTTCGCCATGGCGAGCAGCCCGGCGGCGTCGAACGTCTGCTTCGGAGACGTCTCGATCTCATACCGATACCCCGGACCGCCCGAGCCGTCACCGAGCGGATCGCCGCCCTGTATCACGAAGCCCTTCAGGATGCGGTGGAAGGTGAGCCCGTCGTAGAAGCCCTTCTGCGCGAGGAAAACGAAGCTGTTCACCGCGACGGGTGCGATGTCGGGCCGAAGCTCGGCCACGTATGAGCCGCACGACGTCTCGATCGTTGCGAGATAGGTTGCCTCGGCGTCGATCGTCATGGGAGGCGGGCCGTTGAACTGGGGCGTGGGTCTCGC
>DASVGA010000089.1:0-3936 GCA_036379795.1 Actinomycetota bacterium
CCTCGTCGTAGACGGCCTCCTCGAACAGGGCCTGGGCCAGCCCCTGCGCGATGCCGCCGTGGATCTGCCCGTCGACGATGAGCGGGTTGACCTGGTTGCCGCAGTCGTCGACGGCCACGTACTTCACGATGTCGGTCGCGCCCGTCTCGGTGTCGACCTCGACCACGCAGATGTGCGCGCCGGCAGGCCACGTGAAGTTCGGCGGGTCGTAGACCGCCGTGGCGTTCAGGTGCGGCTCGGTGCCCGCAGGAAGGTCGTGCGCGTGCCACGCACTCACGGCCAGATCGGGGATCGTGCGCGCCTTGTCCGGCGCGCCTTGCACCCGGTACGAGCCGTCGGCCCACTCCAGGTCATCCTCGCTCACCTCGAGCTCGTGCGCCGCGATCGTGCGGGCCTTCTCCTTGATCTTCTCCATCGCGAAGTGCAGCGCGGCGCCCCCGACCGAGACCGAGCGGGAGCCGTAGGTGTCCATGCCGAGCGGCGTGATCATCGTGTCGCCGTGCAGCACCTCGACCGCGTCGACGTCGACTCCGAGGCCGTCGGCGACGATCTGCGACCAGCTCGTCTCGTGGCCCTGGCCGTGCGGCGACGTGCCGGTCTTCACGATCACCTGCCCGCTCGGCAGGCACTCGATCGTGGCGCCGTCCCACCCACCGGCCGCGTAGCGCAGCGCTCCGAGGATGTTCGACGGTGCCAGTCCGCACATCTCGATGTAGGTGCTGAGCCCGATGCCCAGCTGCTTCGCGTCGCCTCGGTCACGCCGGGCCTGCTGTTCCTTTCGCAGCTGGTCGTAGTCGACGAGCTCGAGCGCCTTGTCGAGCAGTGGCTCGTAGTTGCCCGAGTCGACGTTCAACCCGCAGATCGAGGTGGTGGCCTGGTCGAACGGTTCGTGGAAGTTCATGCGTCGCACCTCGGCCGGGTCCTTGCCGATCCTACGCGCGTAGGCGTCGACGAGCCGCTCGAGCACGTAGGTGGCCTCGGGCCTGCCGGCTCCGCGGTACGCGTCGGTCGGCGTCGCGTTGGTGACGATGCCCCTGAACTCGTACCAGTAGGCCTTTGGCTTGTACGGCCCCATGTAGACCCAGCCGCCGAGCTCCGGGATGCCCGGCGTGAGCAGCTGGAAGTACGCGCCCATGTCGGCGAGCTCCACGAACTTCAGCCCGAGGATCGTGCCGTCGTCGGTGCCGGCGAGCGTGCAGTCGTGGGTCACGCCGCGGCCGTGGATCGTGGCGACGTAGTTCTCCTGCCGCCCCTCGATCCACTTCACGGGGCGGCCCGTTCGCTTCGCGAGGGCGAGCGCGAGGGCTTCCTCGGCGTACACGTTCAGCTTCGAGCCGAACCCGCCGCCGACGTCGGGCGCGATGACGCGGAACTTCGACTCGCTGATGCCGACGACGCCGCACAGCGTCACCTTCACGATGTGCGGGATCTGCGTGGCGGAGACGAGCGTCCACTCGTCCATCGCCGAGACACCGTAGGCGATGCACCCCCGCGGCTCGATCGCGTTCGGGATCAACCGAGGCTGGTCGTAGGTCTCCTCGACGATCACCGGGGCCGAGTCGAAGACCGACTGGTCACCACCACCGCCATGGGACCAATGCACGACGACGTTCGTGCCGAGATCGTCGTGGATCACGGTCTCGTCCTTCATCGCCTCGCGCATGTCGGTGACCGCGGGAAGCTCGCTCGCGCTCACCGTGACGGCTTCCGCCGCGTCGTGGGCCTGCTCACGCGTCTCGGCGAGCACGACCGCGACGGCGTCACCCGCGAACCGGATCTTGTCGGTCGCGAGCGGATAGTGCACCGGGACCTTGATGTCTTCGGTGATCGGCCACACGAAGGGCAACGCGCCGAGCCCGAGGTCCGCGCCGGTGTAGACGCCGACCACGCCGGGCATCGACGCCGCGGCCGACGCGTCGATCGCATCGATCGTCGCGTGCACGTACGGGGGGCGCACGACGGCCATGAACGCCATGCCGGGCATCGTGAAGTTGTCGACGAAGCGGGCCTGCCCGGTCAGCAGGTCGCCGTCTTCCTTGCGCAGGACCGCGCGGCCGACGAAGTTCTCGGTAGCAACCATGCCGGCCTCCTCAGGCGCTCGCGCCGCTCATGGAACCCGCGGCGTCGAGGATCGACTTCACGATGTTCTGGTAGCCCGTGCACCGGCAGAGGTTGCCCTCGATCGACTCGCGGACCTCCTCCTCGGTGGGCGACGGGTTCTCCTTCAGGTAGCTCGCGGCCGCCATCACCATGCCGGGCGTGCAGTAGCCGCACTGCAGGCCGTGATTGCGATGGAAAGCGTCCTGGATCGGGTGCAGCGTGTCGCCGTCGGCCATCGACTCGATCGTCGAGACCTCACGGCCGTCGGCCTGCGCAGCGAGCAGCGTGCACGACTTCACCGATTCCCCGTCGAGGAGCACGGTGCACGAACCGCACGTCGACGTGTCACATCCCACGTTGGTGCCGGTGAGTCCCAGCTGCTCCCGCAGGAAGTACACGAGCAGCGTGCGTGGCTCGACCTCGGCCTGTCGAGACTGCCCGTTCACGGTCACGGTCACGTTCGTCACGGACGGATCCCCCTCCCGGTGGCGGTGCACACGTGGCGGCCCTCGATAGGGCCGGAGTGTAGGGGAAGTGTGGAAAACGCGCGAACCCGACGCGGGAGTGGGAGTCCCCCGTCGGTGTCTCTACCAGCTCGGGTCGGTGACGGTCAGCGCTTCCGCGCCGGTGCAGACGCCACCGGCCCCGTACGTGGTTCCTTGCCCGGGTTCGTGCCGCAGCAGGTAGCACGTGCCCGAGGGGCCCATGACCGCGGCGCCCCACGCGTCCTTCGTCGAGGCCACGCTCACGACGCCGGGCGCCTGCGACGGCCCGTCGACGAAGATCATCGGCGACCCGGTCGCGGCGAGCTGGCCGGGTCCTGCCTCGAGGAAGGTCGCCGGACCCGACGCAGCTCGGCGGGCGGCGGCGAGCGCAGCGCGGACGTCGGCTCGGGCGGTGGAGTCGATCGAGAGCCTGCTCTGATCGGGGGTTGCACCCCCGAAGACCGTGTCGGTACCCGACATCGTGCCGACGATCGTGCCGGAGTCGGCATGCGTCGACGCCGCTTCCAGGCTGCGTCGCTCGCTCACGATCACCCATCGAGAGAACGCGACGACTCCGACGACGATCACGAGCCCGACCACGACGAGCACGATCGCCCGCGGGCTCACGCGTCGATGCAGCGGCACGCGGGCCGCACGGAATCCGAAGGTCTGATCCATCCCCGACATGCATATCGACCGCCCGGGCGCCGAGGTGAAGCTGCGCGCCGGGCCGCCCGCGCGGTCGCCGCATGTTCGCTGCTGTGCGACCATCGGCGGGTGAGCGAGATCACCGACGTGCTGCAGGCGATCGAATCGCTGTCGGCCAAAGGCGAGCGCATGGCGCTGGCGACGATCGTCGCGGTACGAGGCTCCACCTACCGTCGACCGGGCGCGCGCCTGCTCGTTCCCGAGGACGGCGCGCCAGTCGGGAACATCAGCGGCGGCTGCCTCGAGGGCGACGTCGCCGACATGGCGCGGATCGTGATGAACGAGGGAACGGCGCGCCTCGCAGGCTGGGACCTCACCGCCGACGACGACGCGGTCTGGGGGCTCGGCCTGGGGTGTAACGGGGCGATCGAAGTGTTCATCGAGCCCGCCGACCAGGCCGCCCAGGTCGCGCACGCCCTGCGCGCCGCGCTCGAAGAAGAGCTTCCGATCTGCGTCGTCACCGTGCTCGAGAGCGAGGACGAGGCGGTGGAGCCAGGTTCCCGCATCGTCGTGCGACCGGCCGGCGAACCCGAAGGCTCGTTCGGGCTCGCGGCCGTCGACGCGGAGGCGATCGCATCGGCGCGGGAGCTGCTCGAGGCCGAGCGATCGGAGGTCCGCACGCTCACGCACGGCGTGCGCGCCT